>JABIUG010000437.1 GCA_018700655.1 Rhodospirillaceae bacterium
ATGGCATCCATCTTCTGCTGCCAGTGTTCAAGCCGTTCGCGGTATTTTCCGCTGTCCTCGGTCTCGTCGTCCTTGGTCTGTGGCTGCAGGCGCGATTGATAGTATTCCTCGCGGTAGAGGAACATCACGATGTCGGCGTCCTGTTCGATCGATCCTGATTCGCGCAGATCCGAGAGCAGGGGACGCTTGTCCTCGCGCTGTTCGACCGCACGGCTCAACTGCGAGCAGGCGATGACAGGCAGATCGAGCTCCTTGGCAAGGGCCTTCAGCCCCTGGGTGACCTCCGAGACTTCCTGAACACGGTTGTCGTTGTTGGACCGCCCGCTGGGACGCACGAGCTGGAGATAGTCGACGATGACAAGCGACAGGCCATGTTGCCGCTTCAGGCGTCGTGCACGCGTCCGCAGGGCCTGAATCGAAATTGCGGGTGTATCGTCGATGTAGAGGGGAATCTTCGACAATTCCTGGCTGGCGAGCACGATCGATTCGAAATCACGCTGGTTGATGTTGCCCCGACGGAGCAGATCGGACGGCACGCCCGAAGCCTCCGAAAGCACACGTGTGGTCAGTTGCTCGGCTGACATCTCGAGCGAAAAGATGCCCACGACTCCACCATCGACAACGCTTGCCGTACCGCTTTGGTCGACTTCTGCGCGATAGCGTTTGGCGATGTCGAAGGCGATGTTGGTGACAATCGAGGTTTTCCCCATGCCTGGCCGCGCCGCAAGGATCACGAGATCGGAACGGTGCAGGCCGCCGAGCTGATCATCAAGGTCGCGCAGGCCGGTTGATGTCCCCGCCATGCCGGCTTCCTTGCGGAAGGCTGCTTCCATCGTGCCCAGTGCCTCGACCGCGACATCACGGAAGCTTCGGAATTCGCTGCCGTGATTGCCAGATTCCGCGAGATCGAAAAGCTGTTTTTCGACTTCTTCGATCTGGCTTTCGGGCGCCTGGTCAACCGAATGTTCAAAGGCATCATTGACCATGTCCTCGCCGATCGCGATGAGCTCGCGGCGCAGGAAGTGTTCATGGATTTGTCTGGCGTAGTCGGCTGCATTGATGATCGTGGCCGCGTTGGCCGCGAGCTGCGCGAGATAGCTCGCTCCGCCGACCTCGGCCAGCGCCTCATCGTTGTCGAAATAGGCCTTCAGCGTGATCGGGTTGGCGATCTGCGCCTTTTCCACGATCTGCTGGACCGCCGCATAGATCCGGCCATGGACGGGGATGAAAAAGTGTTCACGCTCGACGATGTCCTCAATGCGATTGAGGACGTCGTTGTTGACCAGCATTGCGCCAAGCAACGCCTGCTCTGCTTCCTCGTTATGGGGCATCGACCGATAGGCCGGCGCCTCTTCGGCGGTCGTGAACTGGGTGATGTCGGCGTGGACCATGATGGTGCGTTTCAGACTGTCGTTGGCTTGGTCATCCTGTTTAGTCGATGCCCACATGGGATCACAGATCATCGCTCTGTGCATTCCGGGGACAGGCCAAACTATCGCGCGATTGTGGCGGTAATTCGTTGGTTGCAGATTGTGCCGGGCTGTTGATGCTTGACAGGTCGCGACGGCGCACGGTGTATGCGCCGACAACTAGATGGGGACAAACATGGGACTGCACATTCGAAAGATCGTTACGCATAGCGATGAAACCCTGTTCGAGGGTGGCAAGGCGGCCGAAAATCCCTGGAAGATGGTTGCGGTCGCCGCCGTCATCGCCAACCCATGGGCCGGCCGTGGATTCGTCGAAGACCTCAGCCCGGAGATTCTCTCGCTCGCGCCGCCGCTCGGTGAAGTCCTTGTGCCGCGCATTCTGGATGCCTGCGGTGGCGGTGATGCCGTGGAGGCCTATGGCAAGTCCGCCGTCGTCGGTCTCAACGGCGAAATCGAACATGGCAGCGGCATGATCCACACCTTGCGCTTCGGCAACAAATACCGCGATGCCGTGGGCGGCACGTCCTATCTCTCCTTTACCAACACACGATCGGGCCCGGGCCAGTCGATTCAGATCCCGATGATGCACAAGCACGACCCCGGCTTCCGCTCGCATTACATCACGCTGGAATTTGCCATCCAGGATGCGCCGGGCCCCGACGAGATCGTCATTGCGCTGGGTGCAGCAACATCCGGGCGCCCGCATCACCGGATCGGCAACCGCTATTCCGACATGGAAGCCATGGGCATCAAGCAAGAGAGTTGATTGTGCATCGGCCTGAATGTTGGAGGCTTGTATGAAATCGCGGTCTGCTTCCTGTGCCTGCGGCCAATTCTCAGTCGTTTGTCGTGGTGAACCTTTGAAGGTATCGCTTTGTCATTGTCTGGCATGTCAGAAGCGGACCGGGAGCAGTTTCGGCGTTGCTGCGTTCTTCCCCAGACAGGCTGTAGAGGCAGAGGGCTGCGCTGATTTGTACACACGATCATCAGAGAGCGGTTTCGCGATAGACTTCCACTTCTGTCCGGAGTGCGGATCGAGTGTCTACTGGGAGCCAAGACGCATGCCCGAATTGATTGCCGTCGCGGTGGGCTCGTTCGCTGACCCGTCATTTCCGCCACCGACACAGTCCGTCTGGAATGAGAGCCGGCATGCATGGGTCGAAACCCCACATCTCGACAAGGGAGAAGAAGGTCAATGACCTGGAGAGAAACCCTGGCAGACAGCCGGGTTGCTGTTGATGGCGAGGGCCCGCCGCTCGTTCTGGTCCATGGTGTCGGCTGTGACCTCACCATGTGGGATGACGTCATGCCCGCGCTGGAGGCCCGCTACCGTGTCATCCGTTACGACACGCTGGGTCACGGCGAAACGCCCCTGCCGGCAGGCGAGGTTGATCTTGGGAGCTATGCCGCCCAGTTGCAGGCGGTCGTCAGTGCGGTGGGGTTGGAACGCTTCGCTCTGGTCGGTTTTTCCATGGGGGTGCCGATCTCGCAGCTTTTCGCCATGGGGCACAGCCAGAGCCTTGCGGGGTTGGTGCTGATGAACGGAGTTTACGACCGCACCGCCGAACAGATCGAATCGATTCGCAAACGGGTGCGCCAGGCGCGTGCCGAGGGAACACAGATCCTGGTTGACCCGGCCATGGATCGCTGGCTCTCGCCGGAGTTCCGCGCCGCCCGCCCCGACCAGGAACAACGCATTCGCAAGCGCATGGCCGACAACAAGCCGGAGAACTTTCTGGCCGCCTACAATATCTTTGCCGAGGCCGATCCCTGGGTTGTCGGTAAGCTGGGCGCCATCGCCTGTCCGACCCTGGTGACGACCGCGCAGGATGACCCAGGCTCCGTGCCTGCCATGAGCGAGGCCATGGCAGGGGCGATTCCAGGTGCGCGATGCGAGATCATGGCCGGCCTGCGCCACATGCCGATGATTGAGGGGCCCGAGGTGGTTTCCAGCCTGCTCCTGGGTTTCCTCGACGCTCTGCCCAGCGAAGGCACGCGCTGGCGGTAACCTGGGGGCTGGCAGCCGTTTCTGTGTGTCCGAGTGAAATCAGCGCACATCAGGGACCCGTCTGTTAAGTTGTTCTCCTGAACAAGGGAGAGCGCCATGATTGCTCCAGCGGATGTGAAGAAGGTCGCCATTATCGGCAACGGCTTGATGGGCCAGGGCATTGCACAGGTGTTTGCCCGCGAGGGGCGGAGCGCACATGTCATCGGCCGGAATGATGATTCCCTGGCGCGTGCCAGGACTGCGATCGAGGCAAACATCGAAGCGTTTGTAGAACGCGGTCTGCATGACCGACCCAAAGCCGATGCCATGCTCGGCCAGATCACTTTGGGCACGGATTACGATGCTGCCGCCGATGCTGACTTTGTCATCGAAGCGGTGCCCGCCGTGCGCGATTTGCAAATTGAAGTGTTCGGCCGTCTCGACGCGATCTGCGATCCCAAGGTCGTTCTTGGTTCGACCAGCGGTCAGCCGATCAGTCTGATGGTTGATCGCATGAAACATCCCGAACGTGCCGTTGCCATGCATTTTGTCTACCCCGCGCAAATCATGCCACTGGTTGAAGTCTGCGGCGGTTCCCAGACGACGCCGGAGGTTGTGCAATGGGCCTGCGATCTGTTGACGGAGGTTGGCCAGACGCCTGCGGTGATGAACAAGGAAGTCGACGGCTTCATCATCAATCGTCTGCAGTTTGCCGTGCTGCGCGAGGCCTGGTCGATGTGGGCGAATGGCATTGCTTCTGCCGAAGCGATCGACAATTCGTTCAAGATGACCCTGGGCCGGCGTTACTCCGATACCGGGCCGATCGAATCAGCCGAACTGGGTGGGCTCGATATTCTCCATAACTTCGCCCGGTTCCTTTATCCCGCGCTCGACAATGCCGCCGAGCCGCCCGCAGCCCTGACCGAGCTGGTTGAAGCGGGTCATCGCGGTTTCAAGACCGGCAAGGGGGTCTATGACTGGTCACAACGCGACGGTGCGTCCTTGGCAAGCCGCCGTGCCGACCGCCTGTTCCAGCACATCGCCGAAGACGCCGAAAAAGGATGAGGTGCAAAACAGTGAGCCACCCCGGCCTTGAACCGGGATCTCGACAATCAAACGCCGAACTCTCGATGTCCCGGAATTGCAGCCCGTTGTGACGTGCTACCTGGTGTTCAGCGCTGAAACGACATCTTCGCAACGCCCCAGGGTGCCAAAGACGCCGCCGGCGCTGCGGATGATCTGCAGGGCGGCTTCGTGGCGGACCGTGCTGGCGGCGTTGACGCAATCTTCGACGACCATGCAGTCGATGCCCCGGTCCAGGGCTTCGCGCAGGCATGAAGTGATGCAGCAGTCGGTCGTCAGCCCGACCAGAATTGCGCTATCGATACCTCTGGAGGCAAGGTCGTCGCCGATTCCAGTCGTCGCGAAGACGCCGTAACTGGTCTTGTCATAGACCGGCTCGCCAGGCAGCGGCTGCAGTTCTTCGATGAAATCCCAGCCGAACTCGCCGCGCACCAGGGCGCGCCCCAAGGGACCCGGGTTGCCGATCGCTTCGTTCGTGGCGCCTGCGGTTTTCCATGGCTGCAGGTCGGAGAGATCGGCAGCATAACCCTCGCGTGTGTGCAGCACGTGGACGCCGGCCTGGCGGGCGGCTTCCAGCACGCGGCGAATCGGTTCGATCGGTGCACGCAGTTGGTCGAGGTCACAGCCCAGGCGGTGCATGTATCCGTCTGCGGCACAGAAATCGCGCTGCATGTCGATGACGAAAAGCGCCGTGCGTGCGGGATCGAGCGTGCCTTTCTGGGGAAAAGCCAGCGGATCACCGGCTATTTTGTCTGCGGTCATGCGTTGGCCCGTTCCCAATCGAGCATGTAGTCGCGGGTTTCGGGCGTCGCTTCGCGCGTTTTGGTGAGCTGAATCTGGAAGACCATCTGGTCGTCATGGCGGAAGACCGATTCACAGCCCAGCAGGTAAAACTCCCACATGCGGCAGAAACGCTCATCATAGAGCTCACGCACCTTGTCGCGATTCGCGTTGAAGCGCCGGTGCCAGTGTTTCAGCGTCTCGGCGTAGTGGGTCTTGAGGATCTCGACATCGCTTGCAATCAGCCCGCTTCGTTCGATATTGTGGAAGACTTCCGACATAGCCGGTGAGTATCCACCCGGGAATATGTACTTTCTGAGCCAGGCATTGGTGTTGCCGGGTTCGCTGAACCTGCCGATCGAGTGGAGCAGCATGACACTGCGGTCGTGCATCAGTTCGCGCACCTTGCGGAAATATTCGAGGTAATGGCGTGCTCCGACATGCTCGAACATGCCGACCGAGACGATACGGTCGAAGGTGCCTTCGATCTCGCGATAATCCTTCAGATGGAACTGAACACGATCGGACAGCCCCAATGCGGCGGCGCGTTCGTTGGAGACCTGGTGCTGTTCCTTCGAGAGTGTCACGCCAACAACCTCGACATCGGCAATCTGCGCCAGATAAAGCCCCATACCGCCCCACCCAGAGCCGATATCGAGCACCTTCATACCGGGCTCAAGCATCAGCTTTGCGGCGATGTGGCGTTTCTTGTCGCGTTGCGCCTGATCGAGGGAGTTGTTGTTGTTGGTGAAGTAGGCGCAGGAATACTGGCGGTCTTCGTCGAGAAAGAGGTCAAACAGATCGTCGGAAAGGTCGTAATGATGGGCGACGTTGCGCTGTGCCTGTTCGACCGGATTGTTCTGCTGGATCGGTCGCGTGATGTTGCGCCGGAACCACGCCGAGGCGCGACTGATGGCGTCGTCGCGCTCAAGGTTCTTCAGGTTCCGCCCGATGACCTCGAAGAAATCAACGATGGTGCCGTCTTCGACCGTCAGCGTGCCATCCATATAGGCTTCGCCGACCGCTGTGCGTGGTGACAAGGCCATTTTCCAGTGGAGTGCCGGATCGTGCAGCCGAATCGTCACAGATGGTTCGGCATCATCGGTGCCGAACTTATGCTGCTTTCCGTTTGCATCGATCAACCCTAGCTGGCCAACCGTGACGAAACGATCGAGTACGCCCGCTACGAGCACGTCCGATCTCCTGCACCAAACCATACGTGGCGGCAGTGTAGCGGCGCTTTTGGACCGCCTCAACGGTGATCACGCGAAAATCAGACCTGCTGGTCTTCTTCGCTGGTCTCTTCAGCGGTGGTTTCTTCGCTCGAATCGGCATCATCGGATGCTTCGTCGTTGCCTGCGAGGTCTTCGGCGACCTGGTCGACAGCCTCGGCATCCACCAGTTCTTCGACGGCTGGTGCTGCCTCAACCACTTCCTCTTCTTCTTCTCGGCCGACAACCTTGCCTGTTTCCTGCTGGATCCGGGCTTCGTCTTCGGTGCGCGCCACGTTGGCGATCACGGTCACGGAAACTTCCGGATGCAGCGCGGCGATCACCTCGTGCAGGCCCAGCGTCTTAATCGGCTCGGACAGCACAACGTTGCGCCGGCTGATCTCGAAGCCCTGTGCGATCAGGCCGTCGGCGATATCACGCGCCTTGACCGAACCATAGAGCTGCAGGTTGTCGGATGCCTGGCGGATCAGGGTGACGTGTGCGCCCTCGATCTGCGAAGCCATGGTTTCCGAAGCACCGCGTCGCTCGGAATTGTTGGCTTCACGCTCGGCGCGCTCTGCCTCGAACCGGGCGACATTGTCCTTGGTCGCGCGCAGGGCTTTACCCTGCGGGATCAAGAAATTGCGGGCATAGCCGGGGCGCACGGCGACGACTTCGCCGAGGTGGCCCAACTTTTCGATCCGCTCCAAAAGAACAACGTCCATTCAATCCTCCATCGAGGTGTCGAGGTCGACACCAAACCGTTCACGAAAGTTAGCCCAGCGTTCTGCAAATCCAATGGCTGCAAAAACCATGGCGCCAAACGGCTGGAAGACGAGCACTACCATGTAGGAACCCGCCAAGATAAATGGCTGTGCGCCCATGCCGCGCGTCAGCGCATGCAGGACAGCGAGCCCCTGTAGCAGAAACCCCACGCACAAGACCAGAAAGAATCCTGAGAAAAGATAAATCAAGAAACACAGCGAGTCGCTGGGACCATCCGAAATGGTGTCCAGAATGAACACGGTGAGGCCTAGGAGCATCGCCAGAATGGCAGGCCATGCCGGCAGGCGCAGGCGCCAGAAGCTCGGCGATGGGCGCAGGGGAGTGGTGTTGCTGGCGACCAGGCCCTGCGCCAGGGTGCCCATTGTCGCATGGGTCATGGCGATGACGGCAAGAATTGCCCCAAGCACGAGGGCACCCCAGAAATCGACGATATCGACGACGTCCGTTACTGCATCGGGGCCGTGACTTGACCGCGCGCCATAGATGGTTTCGAGCAGGAGGCTGAGATTGCTGCGGATCGTGCCGGTCAGTCCGCCATCGGTCATCGAGACAGCAACCGTGGCTGTGACGACCTGCAGCAGGCCGATGATGAGCAGAGCCTGCGTCAACCCCGCGGCTGAAAGCCATTGGGGTGTTTCCCTGGTGCCGCCGACCGGCTGCGTCGCGAGATGGGCCAGAAGGAAGGCCGGCATCA
>JABIUG010000438.1 GCA_018700655.1 Rhodospirillaceae bacterium
CAGGGCATGGTCGTGGTCCGGCTCAACGATGTTGCCCCCGACGGAACATCGTGGCGCACGACTTATGGCATGTTGAACCTGTCGCACCGCAGCGACCACGAACACGTCCGGACGATGACACCGGGCAAGGAAGTGACAGTGCACGTCAAGCTGAACGATTGCGCCCACGCCTTCCCGGCGGGCCATCGCATCAGGGTGGCGATCTCGACCAGTTATTTTCCGGTCGCCTGGACCGCACCGGAGGCGTTCAGCCTGTCGGTGCGGACCGGTGTCAGCAGTCTGGAGATGCCGGTGCGCGCGCCGCGTGACGAAGACGCCAGGGTGGCCGATTTTCCGCCGCCGGAAATGGCGGCGATGCCCGAGACCAGCGTGATCCTTGCTGGCGAGGGATCACGCCATATCGAGCGCAACGTCCTGACCGGAGAGCAGGTCACGCGCCTGGTCGAGGATGGCGGTATCTATCGGCTCGAGGAACTTGATCTCGAGTGTGCCGATGGCGGCAAGGCAGAGTTCCGGATTGTCGATGGCGATCCACTCTCGGCCCGCGGTGTCTGGAACTGGTGGAGCAGGCGAACCCGTGGCGACTGGGATGTCGGCGTGACAACGAAGATGGAAGTGACGGTCTCGAGAGAGGCCTATCATATCGCCACCGATCTCGAGGCCTTTGAAGGCGACCGACGGATCTTTGCCAGAAGCTGGAACCATGACGTTCCACGCGATCATTTGTGAGGAAAACGATGACCCAGGAACGTGCTCTGATTGTTGGTGTCGGTGATGGCCTGAGTGCCTCGCTGGCGCGTCTCTTTCACAAGGAAGGCATGGAGCTGGCGCTGGCTTCCCGCAACACCGAGAAATTCGCTGGGCTGGCTGCTGAGACCGGCGCCAGCGTTCACACGTGTGATGCCGGCGATCGTGACAGCGTGGCGTCGATGTTCGATGCGCTCGACAGCGACGGATTCGTGCCGGATGTGGTGATCTACAACCCGAGCTTCCGTGTGCGCGGTCCGGTGGCAGAGCTCGACCAGGAAGCGGTCGAGAAAACCCTGATGATCTCGGCCTATGGTGCGTTCCTGGTCGCCCAGCATGCTGCCAAACGTATGCTGACAGCGGGCTCGGGAAGCATTCTCTTCACCGGCGCATCGGCCGGGGTGAAGGGTTATGCCAATTCGGCCCCGTTCGCGATGGGCAAGTTCGCCTTGCGTGGTCTGGCCCAGAGCATGGCGCGCGAACTGCACCCCCAGAACATCCATATCGGCCATTTCGTGATTGATGGCGGGATCGGGGAGAGCGCCGACGACAGCAAGCTTCACCCCGATGCGATCGCGGATTCCTATCTCCATTTCCACCGTCAGCATCGCAGTTCCTGGGCCTGGGAAATCGAATTGCGCCCGTTCGTGGAGAACTTCTGACGTGGCCGACGATGTTCTGAAGCCGATCAGCGCCGGGGATGGCGGATTCGATGCGGTGAAGCTGGCGGATGCCATAGCCTTCGCAGAGCGGCATGACAGCGGCATTCCGCTCAGTCTGGCGGACCATCTCGGCACCCGCGCGTTCGAGGACGGTCAATGGGGTGAGATCCTGGGCCCGACGAAGGATCGGTCGACGACTTATGGTGTTGTCGTGCGGAAGGGTGGAGTGGCCGCCTCCTGGGGTGACCCCAAGCGGGTCGACATGACCTTCAGCGTGACCAAGAGCCTGCTTTCTGCCGTCGCGGGCGTTGCGTTTGACCGTGGTCTGATCCCCGATCTGGATGAAGCAGTATCGGTTCGGATCGACGATCCTTGCTTTCAGGGTGACTCCAACAGCCAGATCACCTGGCATCACCTGCTGCATCAGACCAGCGAATGGGAAGGCACCCTGTGGGACAAGCCTGATCTGGTCGACCGCAACCGCGATGTCGTGACCGGCGACAATTCAAAGAAGGCGACCCATCGTGACCTGCAGGTTCCGGGCACCCATTACGAATACAACGATGTGCGTGTGAACCTGCTGTCCTATGCCCTGCTGCTGCTGTTCCGACGGCCTCTTCCGGAAGTGGCCAAGGAAGCCCTGCTGGATCCCTGCGGCTGGTCACAGGACTGGAGCTGGAACGGTTACCGCAATTCTCACGTGACGATCGATGGTGAGGAGATGTGGTCGGTTTCCGGTGGCGGACACTGGGGCGGTGGTCTCTTCGTCGATGCCCTCGATCTCGCACGCTTCGGCCTGCTCTATCTCAACAAAGGACGCTGGGGTGAGCGGCAACTGCTGTCGCAGGAATGGATCGACCTGACGGCCAAGGCCTGCCCGATCGAGCCGCGCTACGGTTTCATGTGGTGGCTGAACACCGACGGGCTGATGGTTCCCTCGGCGCCGCATGACGCGATCTTTGCGCTGGGCGCGGGCGGTCATCTGGTCTGGGTCGACTACAAACACGACCTGGTCGCGGTCGCGCGTTGGCTCGGCGACGATCACCATGATGGTTTTGTCGAGCGCGTACTGGTGGCGCTGGTTTAAGCCTGAGCGGCGAGACCGGCGATCATCTTGCGTTCAGTGACGCTGGTGCGCTCGAAGACCATGGCTTTCCAGTCATCGGCATCGGGATAAAAGCAGCGACGGATCTCGGCCTTGATCGCGCGGCCCTGATCGGAATCGAGCTCGCCGTGGTTATGCAGCCAGCAATCTGCACGCAACGAGTCGAGCACCTGATCGACCGGTGAGGTGCCGAACTCCGGCGTCACCATGGTGAGGCTGGCATGGGGCGCTGCGCGGGCGATACCCAAACTGTTGACGCCGGTGAGCGGGGCGGAGGCCGAGCTGCCGTCATCGGTGTTGGTGACATCGGCTTCGCCCAGCCAGGCGACAAGCCGGTCATGACCGGGATCATCAAGCAGGTGGTCGGAGATCAACTCGCCGTAGCCATAGGGCCCGAGCCCGGTGTGGTAGTCGATCAGACCGGCGTGGCGTGCGCCTGCGGCATGTTTGGCGACGACATCATGCATCGTCCGGGCTGACCAGGTGGTGTCATGGCCGCCGAAGAAGAGGCCTTCGGCGTGGCTGTACTGGCCGCCCGAGATCGCGCCCTGCAGCGCCATGGTGTCGTGTTCCTCGGCATAGGCATCGAGCGTCGCACGGGCGGCAGTCTGAGCCTGGGCTGTCCATTCCTGCGGGCAGATCGCACCGCGCAGGTGTTCGTAGCCCTGGTTGACCGGATACGGCGCTGCGTGATCGAGATGGTTGCGGTTGAGATCGACGTTTTCGTGCGTCACCCGGCGCAGCCAGGAGAAACCATAGGGGTTGATCGCATGGATCAGGACAGCCGCCATGCCATCGGGGAGGTTGTCGTAGAGGCCGGAACGCAGCGCGCCGATCTGTGCGCCCGAGCCGCAGAATCCTTCGACCCCATGGGTTGCCGACATGGTGAAGAGGACACGATCCGCATCTTCGGGGCCGAAACGGGCGACATCGGTCGCCAATTCTTCGCCTTCACGTCCAAGTTCGGGGTGGATGTGGTGTTCGACCGCGAGACCAAGAGATCCGCAGGTCTCCAGGAACTTTGCGCGCGCTTTGGAGTAGGTGGCAGAGAAATGGTTGGTTACGGACATGGTGTGTTGTTCGCCTGATAGGTGGTGATTGCCATCAGGCTAGCATAGCGATGGAATCATTCCCCTCCGCCGTCGGCTATGCTGCCGACGCTGGGGCACTTGGCGTATCCTGGAAGCCTGTCTTTGGGTCGCAAGGGGCTTCCGCCTCTTTCGTATTCCCGTTCTCACAGATGTCGTGTCGTCTACTGCTTCAGAGGCGTTCGATGACACCAGGTGACTTGATCGGCGGCGTGCGTCCTTGCCTGAGAACCCGCTGATCCAGGGCGTGTCGACCTGCAACAACCGACACCGCAAAGATTAGAACCACCCCAGCCACCAAGACGAACTTGTGAAATTGATTGTCGAAAGGTGTATCGACAATCAACAAAACCAGAGCGATGAGGCTCAGGATAGAGGCAGGTGGCAACAAAACGACGGCAGTCAAAGTCGCTAGACGCTTCACGAGGCCCGGCGGTTTCGTCATGGCGCAACCGGTGTCAGACCGTCTGGTGACGTGCCCTTGAGCCACGTTCGATCGCGGTGGCGGTGAGGCGGTCGATGCTGAGGCGCCAGCGGATCTGCTGGAGGATGGTCATCTCGTCTTCATCGACTTCCAGGTTGGCCGCGGCGATGTCGCAGGCGATGGCATAGGCCGTCTCGCGCAGTTTGTCGGGCAGATTCTCTGAAATGATCGTGATGACGGTCTCGAAACCGTCTTCATCGGCCAGCAGGGCGGCGCAGGCTTCGGCGATGCGCGGCAGTTCGTTTTCGTCAAAACCGGTGAAGGCAGGGAGGTGGCGTACGATGTCGCCGATTGCCCTGAGTTCGTCGTCGTCCATGCTGCCATCGGCGGCCGAAACCACCACCATGGTGTAGATCAGCGCGGCATGCGGATCGAGCTGGGTCATCTTAATTTCTGCCTTCTGATGGTCCGCGCGGTGAACGTGTCACGGACATGAGGGATGGTTACGCTGACGCGCCTTGTCGCGGGGAATGTAGGAACGAGGTCGTGGTTTGTCGAGGTCTGCTCGCCCTCAGGTGCCAAGATGGTTACGGATTTCGGTGATTGTATCGGCCAGACCCATGCGCTGGACCTCGACTGCCTCGGGGAAAGCGGTGAGCAGACGCGACGGCAATCCACGGTCGAGCATGACAAAAACGCCGCGATCATCAGCCCGCCGGACAAGGCGGCCGAAGGCCTGACGCAGGCGCAGGCGGGTGATGAGGTCGTCCCATTGGTTGCCGCCAAAGGCCTCACGCCGGGCCTTGTGCAGGATATCGGGGCGCGGCCAGGGGACACGGTCAAATACGATAAGGCGCAGGGAGCGGCCGGGGACATCGACGCCGTCGCGGACGGCATCGGTGCCGAGCAGGCAGGCGTCTTCTTCGGCCCGGAAGATATCAACAAGGGTACCGGTATCCTTGGCGTCGACATGCTGGGCGTAGAGCGGAAGCCCGGCATGTTCGAGCGCTTCTGCGACACGGCCATGGACATCGCGCAGGCGGGCAATCGCGGTGAAAAGGCCCATCGCGCCACCGCCCGAAGCCAGGAACAGCTCGCGGAAGGCCGCGGCGACCTGGGCCTGGTCGTTGCGCTGGACATCGGTGACGACGAGGACGCGGGTGAGTTCGGCATAGTCGAAGGGCGAGGCGACGGCCGCTTGCGTCGGGGCCAGGGGAAGATGGCGCAGACCGGTGCGCAGGGTCGCCGCGGCCCAGCCGTCGCGCGAATCGGCATCGGGATCGCCCGGCGGGAACGGCATGGCATCGCGCAGGGTTGCCGAGGTCACGACGACGCCGTGGGCCTTAGCGATCACGTTTTCGGCAAAGGGCAGGCCGGGATCAGTCCAGTGGCGGTGCATCCCGACATCGATCTCGCGCCCGGCGAAGCGTTCCAGTGAGAACCAATCGACAAACTCGTCTGGTGTGTCGAACTGGAGCTGGGCCAGCATGCTGCGCCAGGCCTTAGCGATCTGGATGCCGCGCCGGTCGACGCCGCGAATGATGGATTCGATGCGCAGCCTGGTAGGTGTGTCGAGATCATCGGCAAGCTCGTCGAGCTGTGTTGCCAGATGACGGTTGAGCGCCACAAGGGGGCGTTCCAGATCGCCCAGGGCTTCGTGCAGCACACTTGCCTTGTCGGCGAGGCCATCGACCAGGGGCTCGACCGGGCATTCCATCCCGTAATTGCTCTGGTTATCGCCCGAGCGGGCAAGAACCTGCTGGCGGACCTGCCAGAGGAAACGTTCGACCGGTCCACGCGGCTGGTCATCGACGAGACGCTGACGCCAGCCTTCCGAGGGCAGGATGCGTGCGTATTTCTGGATCTCGTCGAGCGGTTCCTCGCCGCCGTCGCCGATCAGGTCGCCGGCACGTTTGGCGAGGCCGCGCGCGCGGCTGCGTCCACCTTCGGCGCCGAGTAGCCAGCGGCGCAGGTCTTCGCCTTCGCGCCCTGTGATGTGGGAGGAAAAGACGCTGTCGGCGGCATCAAACAGGTGATGGCCCTCGTCGAAGATGTAACGGGTGGGGAGGTTGGGATCATCTTCGCCCGAAAGTGCTGCCTGGATCAGGACAAGCGCATGGTTGGCAACCACGAGGTCGGCCTGGCGCGCGCGGCGAATGGAACGCTCGATGAAACAGCGCTGGTAATGCGGGCAGGCGGAATAAACACATTCACCGCGCTGATCCGAAAGCCCCAGCGTACGGGCGTTACCGAGCAGTTCGACAAGCCAGCCTGGAAAATCTCCGCCGGTCATGTCGCCATCGCGGGTTGCCTGGGCCCAGCGGGCGACGAGTCCCAGGGGAATGGCCTCGTTGGCGCGTGCCGCGACAGCATTGGTCGCCTCGGCGAGATTCAGCAGGCAGAGATAGTTCTCGCGCCCCTTGCGCACGACGACGCGCCGGCGTTTTGCATCGGCGTCGGGCACCAGACGATCGAGCTCCTGATCGACCTGGCGCTGCAGATTGCGCGTGTAGGTGCTGATCCAGACGGTGCCCTTGTTTTTTTCGGCCCAGACGCTGGCTGGTGCGATGTAACCCAATGTCTTGCCGACACCGGTGCCGGCTTCGGCGATCACGGTCTCGGGTTCGCCGATCTTCTGGCGTGGTGTGAAACCAAACGAGAGCGCGCTGGCGTAGTCGACCTGTTCGGGGCGTTGTTCGGAGCCTTCACCGAGCATGCTTTCGAGGCGGTCGCGGACTTCATCGGCATCGACCGGCTGATGATCGGCGGGCGGGCGCTGCGCCGTCTCGGACCATTCCGGTAGTTTCGACCAGATATCGAGGGAGGGGCGGACACCGGCATCAAGCGCAAGCGCGTCGGCGACATCGACGCCCCAGAGCCAGCCGCCATTGACCATGGCAGCTGCGATACGTCCTGCCCTGATGCGGTCCTGGTTGATCAGGCCGGAAAGCTCTTCGAGCAGGAGGCGGGCACAGCCGCGAAGAGCCATCGCCTGATCGACCATGTCGTGGGGATCGCCCAGACCCAGTGACTGGGCCAGGCCACGGGGCGTTGGAACAACAAAACGGGCGGGGCGGACAAAGGCGACCAGTTCCAGAATGTCGAAGGCCGGAGCGCCACGTGTTCCCGTGCGCCGCCGCATGGCGCCGGCATGGCAGATCAGCGGTGGCGGGCCTGCTTCCCAGCGACGACGTGCTTCCTTGCGATCGATCTCCTCGATCTCGCCATCGGGCGTCAGCCATACCGCGCCTGCCGCCCCGGTGATCAGCGTGGGCGCCATGGTCCAGCCGCCGGCGGCTTCAAGGGACAAGGTCATGGCACTGGACTAGAGCAAGGCGAAACAGAACGAAAGCCCAACATGTGTCTTGTGTGTCGCTCACGTGAGAAGCTGTGGACGAGAAGTGTCCATGCGGTCCATTCGGGATCACGCATGAACCCGTAACGATCCTCTGCCTCGCTGTCTGGAGCGGTTTCACGCATCTGATGAAACCAGAGCGTGGTTCCATCTGGTCACGATCCGCTCTAGTTTCCGCGCGCATTCACCCTGACCGGAGATCACAAGGCGATGTCGCTCACAGACCACGCGCAGACCAGCAAGGCTTGGCCCTTTGAAGAGGCGCGCAAGCTGGTCAAACGTCTGGGCGGTCGCGATCCCGAAAAGGGTTATGTGCTCTTCGAGACCGGATACGGTCCCTCTGGCCTGCCCCATATCGGAACCTTCGGCGAGGTTGCGCGCACCAGCATGGTGCGTCATGCGTTCTCGTTGCTGTGCGATGTGCCGACCAGACTGTTTGCCTTCTCCGACGATATGGACGGGCTGCGCAAGGTACCCGACAACGTCCCCAACAAGGAGATGCTGGCCGAACATCTGGGTGAGCCGCTGACCAAGGTGCCCAATCCGTTCGGCACGGAACACACGAGTTTTGGCGCACACAACAACGCCATGCTGCAATCGTTCCTGGATCGCTTCGGGTTTGATTACGAGTTCGTCAGCTCGACCGAGATGTACACATCCGGCAAATTCAACGATGCGCTGATGCGCGTGCTCGAGCGGTTCGATGCGGTGATGGACATCATGCTGCCCAGCCTGCGCGAGGAGCGGCAGCAGACCTATTCGCCCTTCCTGCCGATTTCGCCCAAGACCGGCCGGGTGCTGCTGGTGCCGACGCTGGAACGCAATCTGGAGAAGGGCACGATCGTCTTTGAAGACGAGGACGGTGAGAAGGTCGAGGTGCCGGTGACCGGCGGTCATTGCAAGCTCAACTGGAAGCCTGACTGGGGCATGCGCTGGTATGCGCTGGGCGTTGATTACGAGATGGCGGGCAAGGATTTGATCGATTCAATCCGGTTGTCGGGCCAGATCTGCCGCGCGCTGGGTGGGCCAGCACCCGAGGGGTTCAATTATGAGCTCTTCCTCGACGACAACGGCGAGAAGATCTCGAAGTCGCGCGGCAACGGCCTGACGATCGACGAATGGCTGCGTTATGGCACCGAAGAGAGCCTGTCGCTCTTCATGTATCAGAAGCCAAGGACGGCCAAGCGCCTGTTCTTTGATGTCATCCCGCGTCAGGTCGATGAGTACGCCCAGCACCTGGCGGCGTTCAGTGGCCAGGACGCAAAGGCAATCGACAATCCGGTTTGGCACATCCACCGTGGCAAGCCGCCGGTCGAAGACCAGAAACTGAGCTATGGCATGCTGCTGAATCTGGCGAGCGTGTGTAACGCCGAGGACAAGGCGGTGTTGTGGGGTTTCATCAGCCGCTATCTGCCCGGTGCGACACCCCAGACAGAACCGCTGATCGACCGGTTGTCGGGGCTGGCGGTGAACTATTACCAGGATTTCGTGAAGCCGGCGAAACAGTACCGCGCGCCGAACGATCAGGAACGCGCGGCGTTCGAAGACCTGGCTGGGCGCTTTGCGGCGCTGCCGGCCGATGCCGATGGGGAGACTTTCCAGACGGAGGTTTATGCCGTGGGCAAGGAACATGGCTTCGAGCCGCTGCGTGCCTGGTTCCAGGCGCTTTACGAGGTGTTACTGGGGCAGAGCGCGGGGCCGCGTTTCGGCAGTTTTGTCGCGCTTTACGGGCGCGACGAGATGCTCGCCCTGATGCGCGAGATGCTCGACAAACCCCAGAGCGGAGCTGCCTGACGATGGCAAGCGATCTGAAAGGCCGGGTTGCACTGGTCACCGGCTCGGCCGGTGGTATCGGTCAGGCGACAGCCGTGATGCTGGCCCATATGGGCGCCGACATGGTGCTGCTGGATCTCAAGGAAGAGGCGCTCGAGGAAACGGCCCGTGTGATTGCCGCAAGCGGGCGCTCGGTCGAGACCATCTGCCTGGATATCCGTGATCGGGACGGTGTGAAGGCTGGGATCGGCGAGGCGGAAAAATCGCTCGGGCGGATCGATATCCTGATCAACAACGCCGGCGTCGGTCTGGCCGGACCCGGTGCGATCGAACATATCGAGGATCACGATCTTGACCGCATGTTCGGTGTGCATGTCATGGGCGCCTTCGCGGCGACCCGGGCCGTGGTGCCGGGCATGAAGGCGCGCAAGTTCGGCCGGATCGTCAACATTGCTTCGAACCGGGGCCAGGTCGGCTTTACCGACGGCAGCCACTATTCCGGCGCCAAGGGTGCACTGATAGCGATGGCGAAATCCTGGGCCAAGGAACTGGCACCCTGGGGTATTCTGGCAAATGCGGTCGCGCCCGGCGTGGTGCGCACGGCCATGACCGAAGAACACGGCATGGAGGCGATCGTCGAAGAGGCGAGCTGGAACCTGATGAACCGCTGGGCCGAGCCGGAAGAAATTGCCGCCACGGTCGCTTTTCTGGTGAGCGATGCCGGGGCCTATTACACCGGCCAGCTGATGTGCCCGAACGGCGGCGATCCGATCGTCGGAATCTAATCTAGTAAGAACTCGTCGTGCCGCCGTCGATGATCAGTGTATGGCCGGTGATGAAAGCGGCAGCATCCGTGCACAGGAAGGCGGCGGGCCAGCCGATCTCATCGGGCCGGCCCCAGCGGCCGACCGGAACACGCGAAGTGATCCAGGCTTCATGGCCTTCACCTTCACGATAGGTCGCCGTCAACTCGGTATCGAAGAAGCCGGGTGCGACGGTGTTGCAGGTGACGCCGTGGGGAGAAAAGGCCGTCGAGATTGCCTTGGCGAAGGCTGCCAGAGCCCCCCGAAGCTGCAGAATCCACAGGCGCCAGGCCGCCCGATGCAATCACACCCATGCTCGAGACCAGCACGATGCGCCCCCAGCCGCGGTTGTGCATCGCAGGTGCGAGCCTGCGCGTTGCGGTCATCGCGGAAAACAGCTTGCCGTCCAACAGCGCGGAGATGTCGTCGTCCGTCGTGTCCTCGATCGGTTTGATGAGGAAATGGGCCGCACTCGCGACCAGGATGTCGATGGCGCCTGCCTGGGTGCTGATGTCATCAAGCACGGCATTGAACCTGTCGCCATCCGTGACATCGCAGGCTGCGGGGAGAGCCTGGCCGCCTGCCTGCTCGATTTCACGGCAACGGGCGTCGACGGCATCGCTGCTGCGACCGTTGATCGCGACTCTTGCTCCGAGACCGGCGAGACATTGCGCTGTCGACCAGCCTAGCCCGCGGGTCGAACCGGTAATGAAGGCCGTTCGGCCGGTGAGATCCAGCAGATCGGGGAGTCGCGTGGTCATTCCTCCGGCAGGGCCCGCCAGTCATCAAACCCGATGCCGCGCCCCGGGAAGGCCGGGTTTTTGAAGGGCCAGTCGTTTGCGATCCAGTTGCGGACGGTCTCGTAGAGTTCCTGATCGAGGCCGCTGACGAGTTCATCGGCACGCACCCACAGAGTCACCTTGGCGTCGTGATCGCGTTTGCGCGTGGGCATGATGTACATGCAGCCAAGGCATCGGCTCTCATCGGGTGACATCATGGTGTAGGCGAAGGAAAGCCGCAGGGTGAATTCGCGCTGATGCCATCCGAGATCGATCAGGTCTTCCTCGATGGTCAGGTCTTCGGGCCAGATGCCGTCGCTTTCGACACTGAAGGTCTGCTGCAGATGCCCGGTGCTGGACATGACGGCATCATAGTCCTTGATGAGATCGTTGACGTTAAGCATACGCAGGCGGAAGCGTGAATGCTCCAGGGTTTCAGGGACAACGAAGTCTTCGGGAACGAGGCGTTTGCGATCGTGCATGGATTCCGGGCTTTCGCAGGCCTGCTAAAGGCCCTTGGTGACAGTGATGGTTTCCGCGCCAAGGAAACGGCGCAGGCGTTCAAGTTCTGAGCTTAGAGCATCAATCCGACCCTTGCCCGGCTTAACTTTGGGCTCCCACCACAGATTATTGACGGTGAGACAGCCGCGGTCGCGATGAAACTTCATGCAGGCGCGACCGACGATGCGGTCGCCTTCAAGCATCGGCAGGACGTAGTAGCCGTAGCGGCGCTTGGGAGCAGGCACAAAGGCTTCAAATCGATAGTCGAAATCAAACAGGCGCAGAGCACGGTTGCGGTCCCTGACGACAGGATCAAATGGGCTGAGGAACCGTAGACGAGAAGGCGGTTCCGGAACTCCAGCGAGCTGATCTTCCAGGTGTGGCCAGGCAACCGATGGCCGTGGCTTGGCGCCGTCGGGTTGTTCGACGAGCACGTCCTGGAGACGGTGTGCGTTGGCCTCGACCCAGGCCTTGGCCTCCGCCGGGGAAATGGCGGCCCAGAACGCAGCGATCTCGCCGGAGGTCGCAACACCGAGGCGGTCGAGTGCGGTGGTGCAGGCCCATTCGATATGGGCGTCCCGGTCGGGCAGATCGTCGCGATGGTGTGTGGGGATGACACGTTCGGTGAGATCGTAGACCTTCTGGAAATTCTTGCGTCGCACGACCGAGAGTTGACCAGACCACCAGAGGTGTTCGAGTGCGGCCTTGGTCGGGCCCCAGCCCCACCACGGGCCGGCACGGGTGCCTTCAGCATCTTCGAGGTCGCGCGACATGGTGGGACCATTGGCCCGGACATGTTCGAGCACGCCGGCGATGATTTTGTCGGCATCGGGGCCGATGCGCTCGGCGAACCAGGCGCTGTTGCTTTGTTTGTTCGCCATGCGCTCGAAACGATGGGACCAGTGACCGAACCACTGGATCGGAATGACGCTTGCGTCGTGGGTCCAGTGCTCGAACAGGCGCCGGTCCTTTTCGAGCAGCCGATCGAAGTCGCGCCGACGATAGGTCTGGTTGCGAGAGAAGAGAGTGAGGTGGTGGGCGCGCTCGATCGTGATGATGCTGTCGAGTTGGACGAAGCCCATGCGTTCAATCAGGGCATAAAGTTCGTCGCTGCGCATACGCCGGTTGGGATTGTCCGAGAGCCCCTGGAGGGAAAGGAACAGTCGCCGCGCGGTGCGTCGCTCGAGGGTCAGTGGTGTGGACATGGCGGGACTCTAACGACCTTGGAGATTGCGGTCAGTGCGGGTGGGGAGAAATCATGTGGATGCCGGAAAGATGGTGAGAGGCCGTGTGTGACCGCGATCACCGCAGATGATGGGTTTGCGCGACAGGTCGAGCCCTGGGCACCATGTAGTTCGAGATGGGGTGCCTGCGACATGGCACCGGAAATCTGGTAATCGGAGGACGGGTCATGCGGCGATTGGTTGGAGCACTTGTCGGCGTAGCGATTCTGTTGGGCTTCGGCGCGGCAGTTTCTGCCGATGAAGTTGTCGGTTCCGTCGCCAGGGTGGAGAACTTCGCTGCGGCAACAGGCGGCGAAGGCGATTGTCTGCCGTCAGCGCCTTTGGGACAGATTGGGTGGTTTTCATAATGGAGTTTTTCTGGCTGATCGTAGTGACCGTAGGGAACGAAGATGAGGCAGAAA
>JABIUG010000439.1 GCA_018700655.1 Rhodospirillaceae bacterium
GACCGCAGATTGACCTCTGCAGGTGAGCCAGCCCCCTCCACGATAACAAGGTCGGCATCACCGCAAAGCATATCGAAACTCTCCAGCACCTTCGCCAGAAGTTGGGGTTTCAGTTTGTGATAGTCGCGCGCCTGGGACTGGCCAAACACCTTGCCCTGCACGACAACCTGCGCGCCCTTCTCCGATTGGGGCTTCAGCAGGACCGGGTTCATGTGCACGCTGGGCGCAACACCACAGGCACGGGCCTGCAACATCTGCGCGCGCCCGATCTCCCCGCCATCGGATGCCACGCCGGCATTGTTCGACATGTTCTGAGGTTTGAACGGACGCACCTTCAAACCGCGCCGCGTGCACGCCCGTGCCAGACCGGCCACCAGCAACGACTTGCCGACGTCCGAACCTGTGCCCTGAAGCATGATGGCAGGCGTTATCATCGGCTCAGATCACGCTTTCCAGAAGTTCCCGCAAACCGTCCGCTCTGGGATTCCAGGCTTCATCGCCCTGCAGGATTTCTCGGGTCGTGACAGGCTCACCGTAAAAGCTGTGGTTGGCGTCTTGGTCTGGAATCAGAATCGCACCCTCGACGGAAACACCGGCAAACAGCCCTTCACTCGTGCCATAGGCATAGATGTCTTCGTTGAACTCGGTCGAGGTTGTCGCTGCCTTGGCAGCAGCACCAATCGGACCCGCGGCAACAGAAGCATCAGCACCGACCTCAATCTTGTCTGAAAGCATGGCCTCCATCCCGGCATCGGTCATGATCACCAGCACCAGTTGTGTCTCGGCGGCACCGATCTGCAAACCGATGCTGGCCGAAGCCATATCCATGAACGCCGGGTGGCTCCACGCACCGGAATTGGGATCACGCGCCAGGATGACCGCACGCCCGGCCTCTCCTCCGATGATGAACCCTGCCTTGTAGAGCTGCGGCACAATCACGGCACCATGTGCCCGTGCAAGAAGTCCGTGCAGGTTGGAAAAGTCCGGATCCGCCAGAAGCTCGGCAACCGTCGCACGTGCATCCTCGACGACACCCTGCTCGCCATCGGCAAGAGCCGGGCTGGGACAGATCTGCAGCAACAACAGAACGACCAGCCCAGCCATGCCCTGCCTGAAAAGCATCATCAGAATTCCACGCCGATCTGGCCACGCACACCCTCACGGAACGGGTGCTTGATCAAGGTCATCTCGGTCACGAGATCGGCGAACTCGATGAGCTCGGGCTTGGCATTGCGCCCCGTTATCACGACATGAAGGTCGGCCCGTTTGGTCGCCAGCGTATCGAGTACATCATCAAGGTCGACATAGTCATAACGCAGCGCAATGTTGAGCTCGTCCAGGATCACCATGCGGATTTCTGGATTGGCCATCAGCGCCTTGGATTCCTCCCAGGCAGCCGTTGCCGCAGCGATGTCGCGTTCGCGGTCCTGGGTTTCCCAGGTGAAACCCTCACCCATGATCTTGTGGGTGACCTGATCAGGGAACATCGCAAACAGCTTGGTTTCGCCAGTCTCGCTGCGCCCCTTGATGAACTGCACTACGCCGATCTTGAAACCGTGACCGATGCAACGCAGCGCCATGCCCCAGGCTGCTGAGGACTTACCCTTGCCCTTGCCGGTATGCACGATTATGAGGCCACGCTCTTCGGTCTTGGACGCCATCATCTTGTCGCGCGCGGCCTTGCGCTTTTTCATTTTCTCGCGGTGGCGTTCGTTCATCTCGACGGGGGCGTCGTTCTCATTCTCGTTCTCGCTCATACCACCTTCTCCTCTTTGGGTTCTTTGCGTGTCAGTTGCTCCAGCAAGGTCGCCGTGCTGTTGCGCTTGGGATTCCACAGTCCGCGCGCCTGGGCTTCGGCCAGGCGGGCGGCAATATCCTGCAGTGCATGTGGATTGGCCTCTTCCAGGAACGTCCGGACTTCGGGATCATTCAGATAGGCATCAAACACCGCATCGAAATGATGGTTGGCGACACATCGCGCCGAGGCGGCAAAGCCGAACAGATAATCGACCGTAGCAGCCATCTCGAACGCGCCCTTGTAGCCGTGGCGCATGACGCCTGCGATCCATTTGGGGTTCACGACGCGGGCACGGACGACACGCGCAATCTCTTCAGTCAGCGTGCGTACGGTCGGGTTATCCGGACGGGCATGGTCGTTGTGATAGACCGCCGGCTGTTTGCCCGACGCTTTCCTTACCGCTGCCGTGATGCCGCCCTCGAACTGGTAATAGTCGTCGGAGTCCAGCAGGTCGTGCTCACGATTGTCCTGGTTATGGACCACCGCATCGATCTTGGAGAGGCGGGTTTCGAACAACGCATGCGCCGCCTTGCCTTCGGTACCCGCGCCATAGGCGTAGCCGCTCCATGCGACATAGGCC
>JABIUG010000440.1 GCA_018700655.1 Rhodospirillaceae bacterium
CATCCATCCCGGCCGGCGGCCAGGGCGGCGGACCGGTCACCAGTTCCTGTGACCGCGCCTGGGCGGCGGCAACGTCTTCATCACTCAGCCCCTTGCGCAGATCCTGTTCGAGCTGGTGTGAGCGGATGTAATCGAGCCCCGGATCCGTGTTGGCCAGAGCGACCAGCGCCCAGGCATAGGCTTCGACAGCATCGCCATCGACACCATTGGCGGTGGCATAGCGCATGGCCATGTCCTGTTGCGCGCCCAGCAACCCCCAACGCGCAGCTCCGGTTATCTGGTCGGTCGCAGAGACACCTTCGGGCCTGACGTAGTTCACGCCCGCGTCCGTGCCTGCCAGAAGGTAGAGCGCATCGGCCGAGCCGACCTTGGCAGCCTGGACGATCAGCGGTGCTTTGAAGTTGCTGACAAAGAAAATGCCCCAACCTTCGTTGCTCATCGACGCCAACGACCAGACCGACGGCATGAACTGGAAGCGCCCACCAATCAGATACCAGTCAGCAGCGGTATCCATATCCAGGACGTCCAGTCTGCCGAATCGGTACATGTCGCCCAGGAGATTCGACGCCTGGGGCACTGCAGCCTCCGCCAAAGGCAGAAGAAGATCATAGGCTTCCTGATATTCTCCCTGGCGAATCAACAAACGCGCGTCTGTCACGCCGGGCGGATCAAGATCGGCGGCGAAACCAGGCCAGGTGACATCGGGTTCACCCTCGTCGACCACGATGGTGATGCCCCAGATCTCGGGCGGCACGCCTTCGACGATCACCGCAATGCCGTCACGAACACGGACCAGGCGCTGGCTTGACCCCGGCCAACCCAACCAGGATTCGGTCATCAGGCCATAGAGCCATTTGGCCGTCGGGCTCATGGACGCAAGCGCGGGATCTTCCGATAGTGGTTCGGTGAAAACCGGTGGCGGTCCGATCACCTCATCCAGGACACCGGCTACCATCTCGACACGGGTCACGAGATCACCGAACGGTGCCGCCAGAATGAACTGAATCTGGCTTAATTGGCCGGTTTCAGCCGCATCGTCACCGGGAATAAGCAGGACGCTCACCGCGCTTTTGCCCTCCGCAGGGCGACCGACTTCGAGGGGACCGATATAGGGGTCATCAATCAGTTCAAAGTCGCCGGACACAAAGAGGTCAGATGCGACCAATTCGTCGACGACAGCACTGCGATCAACTGACAGGGAATCGGCTCGGGTTGCCACAGGCACAACCAACATCAGACAGGCCAGAACAACACCCATGGCCGGGCCGGCCATGGTTTTGCAGTCTGCCGCGATCTCTTGAAATCTTCGGACGGGATTAATCATGTCGCAGGGATAGTTGTCGCCATGATAGGGCGAAAGCAAGGCCGATTGCGTTTTCGTGCCTCGATTTTGCCACTGCGGCGACCCAAAAATGGTCGGTGTCCCTGTCGAAAAACTTGCCTCCCATGTGGACTCCTGTTGACAGTCGGGCGATGCAAATGCGAATTCTCACGGGCGGCCGTCAAAGAAACCTACAAGGTCATCCGGTCGCATCAGTCTAGGCACAGGGCGGGACAACACAGCAAGATGACCGATTCAGGCCACAATCAGACCGAAGGCTCGAACGAGCCTCTCGTCCGCTTCGATCACGTGCAAAAGACCTATGACGGCGAGATTCTGGTCGTTAAGGACCTCAATCTGGATGTCGAGCGCGGAGAGTTCCTCACGCTGCTCGGCCCGTCGGGTTCCGGCAAGACCACAACGCTGATGATGCTGGCAGGGTTCGAATCGGCAACCCATGGCGACATCACGCTGGATGGTCGTTCGCTGAAAACCGTGCCGCCGCACAAGCGCGATATCGGCATGGTCTTCCAGAATTACGCCTTGTTCCCGCACATGACCGTCTATGAGAACCTCGCGTTCCCGCTGCAGTGCCACAAGGTCGATAAAGCCGAGCAAGAAGAGAAGATCGCCATGGCCATGGCCATGGTTGAGCTCACCGGGTTCGAGCGTCGCCGTCCTGGCCAGCTTTCTGGCGGTCAGCAGCAGCGCGTCGCGCTTGCCCGTGCCCTTGTGTTCGAACCCCAGATTGTTCTGATGGACGAGCCTCTGGGCGC
>JABIUG010000441.1 GCA_018700655.1 Rhodospirillaceae bacterium
GCCCGCCGCCGCCACCGGCACCGAGATCATGACGATCAGGGGATGCAGGAAACTCTCGAACAGAACCGCCATCACCAGATAGACGATGACCATGGCGACCAGAAGGTTGACCACCATGGCGTTCCAGGTTTCAGTCAGCTTGTCGGCCGTGCCCGAGAGGCGCATCTGCACACCGGGCGGCAACCCGGCCTCGCGCATGAGATCGATCACTTCCGCCTGGATCGTGTTGATCCCGCTCTCGAGCGGGACCTCGGTCGGCAGGCTGATCGTCAAGGTGATGGTGCGGTTCTGATCCAATCGGCGAATTTCAATCGGACCGTCTGTCACGATGATTTCGGCAAGCGAAGAAACCGGAACGATGAGGCCGTCACGGGTGACCACCGGGAGCTCGCCGATCCCCTGTGTCTCCACAACATGGTTGTAGGGCCCGGTCAGGGTGAGGTCGATCTCCTGGCCTTCGAGCGAAATCTCCTTGACCCGCAGCCCCGAATTGAAGGCATCGATACCGATCGCCAGATCGCGGGCAGATATCCCGTTGTCGGCCAGCCGCAGCCGGTCCAGAATCACCCTGATTTCGGGCACGCTACCGACAATCGAAGGTTTCGCACGGATGTAGGTTTCATCCGACGCAAGCAGTTCATAGACCCGCCACTCGGCATCGGCAGCCACCGCCATGATTTCATTCAAGTCCGGGCCCGAGATATTGAAATCTATCGAACGGTTGCCGCCCAGACCGCGGCCAAAGATGCTCGGCTGTGAGAAGAAAATCGAGATATCGCCGTGTTCGGCATCAACCGGAGCCTTGATGACGCCCTCGATATCCCGGATGTAGGCGCCGTCGACCGTCGCAGCACCGATCCAGGTCCACCCGGCACCGGAGCCAAAGTAGAAACGATCAAAGATCGGGGTGCCATCATCATGAACAGACAGATCCGGCTCGTTTTCGCTCTTCCAATAAGGTCGGGTCGCGTCTTCCACACGGGTCGCGATCTCATCCATGATCCCCAGATTGTAGCCCGAGGGCGGAGTGATATAGACGGAGAGGAAATTGCGGTTTCCGTCCGGCAGATACTCGAGCTGTGGCAGGAAAACTGCAGCGATAAGCAGTGCTGTACCCGTGATGCCAGCGACCGTGACAAGCGAGCCGGTACGACTGCGCGCAACAAACCGTGCAAATCCGCGAATTCCATCCGAGATTCGCACTGCGAACTGATCCAGCGCAGCGATCCGGAACCGATCCTTGTCATCAATGGTCCGGAACAATCGTGCGCAAAGCGCTGGAATCAGTGTGATTGCCACCAGCAGCGACAGAACGACCGAGACCGAGATTGCGACGGCAATGTCGCGGAACACCTGCCCGGCTTCCATCTCCATGACCAGGATGGGAATGAAAACCATCACGGTGGTCAGGGCAGAAACCATGATGGCGCCCCAGACCTGCCTGGCACCTTCATAGGCCGCCTGCTTTGCGGGCATGCCCTGCTCGCGCAGCCGGTAGATGTTTTCGAGCACAACGATCGCCGCATCGACCACCATGCCCACAGCAAAGGCGAGACCTGCCAGCGAAATGACGTTGATCGAGCGGCCCAGGGCCGCCATGGCGACAAAGCTGCCGATCACCGAGACCGGAATGGCAATCGAGATGATCAGGGTGGCGCGCGGCGAACGCAGGAACGCCAACAGGACGATGGCGGCGAGAATACCGCCGATCCAGATGTTGTTTGTGACGAGATCGATCGACGCATTGATGTAGGTCGTCTCGTCGTAGACTTGGACCAGCTCGAGCCTGGCATTGGGAAGGGCGTAGGCATTCAGTTCGTCGACCGCGACACGAATACCGTCCATGGTCGCGATCACATTGGCGCCGGGCTCACGCATGGCACGCATGCTGATGGCATCGGCCCCGTTGAAACGGAACAGGACCTGCAGGTCCTTGTAGGCGAAATCGACGCTCGCGATATCCCCGACCGTGACACGTGCCAGACGTCCGCTCTCGCTGTCTTCGGAACTGAGCACGACAACACCGCGGATGTCGTCGAGGGTGGCGAATTCACCCTCTGCACGAACCATGTAGCGCCGCTTTCCTTCATCGACATACCCCGCCGTCGCCGTGCTGTCGGCAGCCTGCAGAGCGGCAACGACATCGGGCACAGTCAGGCCGTAACGAGCCAGCGTCTCAGGTGAAACCTCGACCCTGACCTCACGCTCGACCCCACCCCAACGGACCGCATCGGCGACACCGGGTACGCGCTTCAGGCGGTCGGCGACAACATCGTCAATGAAGTCGGCGAACTCATACATCGGTCGCTCGTTGCCTTCGGTCGCGATGATGTTGAACCAGGCGATCGGTGTGTCTTCACTCGATGCCGTGTCGAGCACCGGTTCATCGACCTCTTCGGGATAACCCGAAACCCTGTCCAGGCGGTTCGAAACCAGAAGGAAGGCCTTGTCCATGTCGGTCCCGACCTGGAACTCCAGCGTGATCTCGCCTTCACCGGACTTCGCGCGTGCCAGCATCTGGGTCATGCCCTCGATACCCGACAGAACCTCTTCCTGGGGCAGGATGATTTCGCGCTCGACCTCAGAAGGCGAGGCGCCGGCCCACTGGGTCTCGACCGTGATGATCGGCCGGTTCACATCCGGTGTCAGCTGGATCGGAATGGTCTTGAGAGCCAGAAACCCGAACAACAGGATCATCAGCACGGCAGCGATCACTGCCACAGGACGGCCGATCGCCAGGCCGATCAGACCCTTCATGGGGTGAAGCTCACGGAACTCCTCGCAGAACTTCAGGAATACAGCTTCACCCCAACGATCTCCTCCAGCCAGTCGTGTTCCCTCAGAGGAAAAAGGGGCTGCTGAAAATTTCACGCC
>JABIUG010000442.1 GCA_018700655.1 Rhodospirillaceae bacterium
ATCCAGGAGTTGCTGGGGGAACCCACCGTTGCGATCCATCCCGATGATGCCGGCAACCTCGGTATCACCGACGGCCAGAGGGTCACGCTGACCAACGCGGCCGCCAGCCTCGAGATGACCGCCATGGTTTCCGACATCATCCCCGCCGGCACCCTGCTCACCGACAAGTCGCGCTGGCCCAACGCCGAAGGCGGCACCAACGTGAATGCCCTGCATATTCCGGAGAAGACGGACATGGGCGAGAGCACGAGTGTTCACGGGGTCGAGGTCACGCTCTCTGCTGCGTAACCGTCGGGCATAAGTCCAGGCACGATTGCAAGGTTGCGCGTTCCCGCAGGCACGCATGGCTCTACAATCATCGTTTGCGTCGCCTTAACGATGCCGGTCTCAACACAGGAGATCAGGCCATGCAACAATCCTTCCCTGATCTGGTTGGAACAAGCGCAGTCGCAGGACTGCTTGCCGCCGACCAGACCGCTCTGAATCGTGAACTCTCCGGCGTCACCCCGACGCTGGATGTGGCAGAAACACATCATGCACCCCAGGGTCCAACGACCAACATAACAGGGTGCATCTGCCTGGAACCCGATCTTCTACATCAGGCATCCGTGTCCCCGGCGAGCAACCATTCGATATGCAGCTGCTTGGAACCCGACGTGGCGTGAGAAGCCTCTGAGGGTGGTGCCATGTCTCACAACACCGCCTGATCGGCCTGAAGGAATTGAAAAGCGGCGACGAACTTGTTGTCGCCGTTTTTTAGTGCGAGATCCGAAAAATCCCGGCGCACGGCAACATCGCATCCAGGCGGAAACCTGAGCCTCAGAGAACGCTGGGGTCCATACACACCGCCTTCACGTCTCCGCATCGTTCGTGCGTCTGGGCCACGGTCTTCTCTGGAACACAACGGGTGATGGCAGCGCTATCTTCCCTTCTCGTCCGTCATCGCTCCACTCGATGGGGCGATCCATCCCGAGGTCATACGGCCCGCACCGGAGGTGCTGAAACGCTCCCCCCACGTTCCCCCTGAAGACACCGGGAAACAGGGAAGGCGGGATTTGCATGGCCATTGTCCCCGTGGAGTGATGGCAATCTTCAACTACCGAGACAAACACATGGAAACGTCATTCATCGATCTGGTTGGATCACAAGAAGTCGCAGGACTTCTTTCCACTGATCAAAACGCGCTGAACCGCGAACTTTCCAGTCTGGCGCCGACACTGGACGCTGCTGTGGCTCGCCAGGTTGTGGAAGACTCTGCCAACAAATATTTTGCGTTGCTGGCTTGCCTTGAGCCTGACCTCACACATCAGGCGTCCGAAGCCATGAGCACAGGGTTTGGTTCGACTTGCCTGTGCAAGACGCCCCTGGCCTAGGCGGCACAGGCTCCGACCAACGCCGTTTCATGGTGCCTCTACCTAGAGCCCGACCTGACGCACGAAGCACCTGAGAGCCGCCCCCGTTACGTGACATTCCGACAGGTTTGAAGGGTTGAGGCAGCATCGGTCGCGGCTGTTCACTTCCGAGGTTTAGAAACTCGCCGCAGGCCCACTTCTAAACAGCCAACACGGGTGTGACAGCCACCGCCGTCTTCCAGCGCGGCACGCCGCTTTCGCCGCCGACATAATCGATGTCGCTCTGCACCTTGGGATAGCCCGGTTTCCCGCCCTCACCGACGAACTGCGCGAGCGGACCGATGCCCATCGGCGCGACGCCCTGAAAGAAGGCAAGGCTGGTGCGGGACACTTCGGTATCCATCACACGATGGCGCACCGCGGGGATCGCGCCGTTGGTAAAAATCTCCGTCCAGTCACCGGGAGCCACAACGAGACGCTCGGCGGGATCGGCCGGCACGTTGATCCATCGCCCGTCACGTCCCCTGATCTGGAGGGATTCCACGCTCTGGCTGAACATCGTGAAAACAACCGCATCAGAATGTTCGTGCAGCCCGGCGTCCCGCGCACCGCCCTCACCGGTCGGCTGGCCCGGATAATGTTTCAGCGCGACATAACCCGGCTCGTACTTCAGAAACCCAGCGTCCTGCCCCAGCACCTGCTCGAACACACCCAGCAGTGCCTGCGCCACGCCATCGAGCAGCGTGACCGCAGCCCTGGCGTTCTCCGCAAACCCCGGAGCCACCGCCTCATCGGGCCACAGCGTGCGCCCGGTCACGACGCTGAACCCGAATTCCTGCTTGGGCTCCGCGCTCTCCAGTTCGGCCTGGCTCATGTGGCTGGTGTAGACCGGATGCTCGCGCATCAACGACCAGCCGCCGCGCGCCTCTCCGTCGCTTACCTTCTGGTGATACTGCTGACGCACATCGATCGGCAGGGCGGTGAAATCGCTCCAGCGCGCCAGTGCGTCGCCGACACATTGCAAGGCGCTTCCGGTGAATGCGAGATATCCATCACGCATCAACGCCGTCTTGATGCGTTCTGTCACACTTGTCTGTCCTGCGCCCTGGAGAAGCTCTTCGAGTTCCATCTGTCGTACCCGCTGAAGGATGTCCTGCTTGCAGACAACATGAGCCCAAAGGGCCGCAGAGTTCAATCGGGTTCGTTCCAACCTTCACCGGGACGCGGTTGTGGCGACATCAGCCCGCAGCGATCGCCTTCTTGGGGTCGAAGAACGGCTTTTCCACCACCGTAACCGGCACGGTCCCTGCTGATGTCACCGCCTCTGCCTTGCTTCCCAGTTCCGCGTGTCCAATGGCGATCATGCCAAGCGCGATGTTGCGTTCGAGCCGGGGTGAATAGACCGCCGAGCTGATGTGACCGACCTTTTCGCCCGCCACCATCAGAGGCCAGTGCTGGTCGTTGGGGCTGGCGAGCGGGGCGCTGTGGAGTTCAAGCCCGACATGGCGGCGGGTGACGCCCTCTTCGCAGATGCGGCGCAGGGCTACCTTGCCGATGAAGTCGGCAGGCATATCAAGATTCACCAGACGGTCGAAGCCCAGTTCATAGGGGTTGGTGCCCAGATCCATGTCGGCGACGTAGCTCAGCATGGCGCCTTCGATGCGCCGGATCGTGGAGGTGTGGCCGGGCTGGAGGCCGAGCGGTTTGCCAGCTTCCATCAGGCGATCCCACAGTTCGTTGCCGCGGCTGCCATCGCGCAGGAACACTTCATAACCCTTCTCGCTCGACCAGCCTGTCCTCGAGATCACGAGCGGGATGCCGTCGAGCGTGAATTCGCGCAGGCGGAAATAACGCAGGTCTTCGATCCAGTCGCCGAAGACCGCCTGCATCACGGCGCTCGATTTTGGACCCTGGACCTGGAGCGGCGAGACGTCGGGTTCGGTCACCGTGACATCCATGCCGGCAAAGGCGGCGACACCCTTGGCCCAGAGCAGGCCGTCGCTGTCGGCGAGCGAAAGCCAGAAGTGGTTTTCGCCCAGGCGCAACAGCACAGGGTCGTTGACGATGCCGCCCTCTGCCGTGGTGAGGAAGACATACTTGCACTGGCCGACTTCACATTTGGAAAGGTCACGCGGGGTGAGGAGCTGGGTGAAGCGCGCGGCATCGGGCCCGGTGATCTCGACCTGACGCTCGACTGCGACGTCGCACAGGATCGCGTCGTTGACGAGGTTCCAGAAGTTGCCGACGGGATCGCCGAAATCACGGGGAATGTACATGTGGTTGTAGACGCTGAACCCGGCAGCACCCCAACGCAGGGTGGCGTCGAAATAGGGTGACTTCCTGACCTGTGCGCCAAAGCCCACCTGGCCGACCTGATCGAGTTGCGTCATCGCTTGTGTTTTCCCCTGCTCATCCCTGGAGCGCGCACCTTATTGACCAAGCCAGCCGGGCTGACAAGCCGCCTGCCCTGTGCCATGGATCGTCATGAGCGAAAAACTGACCACCGCGGCCCATTGGGGCGTCTACGAAGCCCGTCGCGACGCCGACGGTGCGGCAGTGATCCGTCCGCTGGGCGAAGATCCGAACCCGACGCATGTTTCCGATGACTTGAACGATGTGCGCGGCACCAAAGCGCGGATTGCTACACCCCTTGTGCGAGAGGGTTATCTGGCTGACGGGCCCGACAGCCGCGAAGGGCGCGGGCGCGAGAAGTTCGTGCCGGTTGACTGGGACACGGCGCTTGATCTCGCTGCAGAGGCGGTGACAGCGACAAAGGCACGGCTGGGCAACGAGGGCATCTTTGGTGGTTCCTATGGCTGGGCTTCGGCCGGGCGGTTTCATCATGCCCAGAGCCAGCTCAAACGTTTTTTTAATCTTACCGGCGGATTCGTCGGTACGGTAAACACCTATTCGTCGGCTGCTGCAGAGGTCGTGATCCCCCATGTCCTCGGCGGGGCCGACATGATCAATGCCGGGCACGACTGGGAAGTCATCCACGACCATACCGAGCTGATGGTTTCATTCGGCGGGCTGCCGTTCAAGAACGCGGCAATCGATGCCGGTTCGACCGGGCCGCATGTGGATCAACAGGGGCTGGAGCGTTGCCTGGCGCGCGGGCTCGAGATCGTCGCGGTCTCGCCGATCCGCCATGAACACGACAACCGTGCCGAGGTCCAATGGCTGGCGCCCCGACCGGGCAGCGATGTCGCCCTGATGCTGGGCCTGGCCCACTGGCTGATCACCCACGACCGGATCGACCGGGAATACCTCGAACGCTGCTGTGCTGGAACGGAAGAGTTCATCGCTTATGTCACAGGTGCCGGCGACGGCACGGCAAAGTCACCTGCTTGGGCAGCCGGGATCACCGGCCTGGATGAAAAGGCCATCAAAGCACTCGCCGAACGCATGGCGGGGAAACGCACGCTGATCACCGTCGCCTGGGCGCTGCAGCGGGCCGATCATGGCGAACAGCCGTTCTGGATGGCTGCGGCACTGGCCGCGCTGCTGGGTGGGCTGGGCAAGCCCGGCGAAGGCGTGGGTTATGGCCTCGGCACCTTCAACAACTATGGCGCCGGCCGCCTGCCCTTTCGCAAGGCCGCCTTTCCCCAGGGCAAACGCAGACTTGACCGTTTCATCCCGGTGTCGCGCGTCGCCGATATGCTGCTTCAACCGGGCGCCACGATCCCGTTCAACGGCCAGAACGTCACCCTGCCGGAAATCGACCTGGTCTGGTGGGCGGGCGGCAACCCGTTCCATCACCACCAGGACCTCCATCGACTGAGCAACGCCTTTCGCAAACCCGCCACCGTGATCGTCAACGACAGCTTCTTCCAGCCGACCTGCCGACTGGCCGATATCGTGCTGCCGGCCACGACCTTCCTAGAGCGCAACGACTGGGCGGCCAGCGCCCATGGCGGTGCGATCACGCCGATGCACCAGTTGGCCGAGCCCTTCGCAAAGGCGCGCAACGATCACGACATTTTCGCTGCCATGGCCGAACGCTTCGGCCTGCGCGAGGCCTTCACCGAGGAACGCGACGAGATGGGCTGGATCCGTCATATGTGGGGCATCACGCGCGACAACGCCCGGCGCGGGGGATACGACCTGCCGGAGTTTGGGACCTTCTGGACCGGCGGCATGATCAACATCGCGCTCGAGAACGACAGTTCTGGCAAGCTGATCCGTCATCGCAGTGACCCCCAGGCCCACCCCCTGCGTACGCGCAGCGGCAAGGTCGAACTCTTCAGCGAAACGGTCTCAGACTTCGGTTACGCCGACTGTCCCGGCCACCCGGCATGGCTCGAACCCCGGGAGTGGTTGGGAAGCAAGGATGCCCGACAACATCCGCTCCATCTGATGTCGGACCAGCCGAGCGGGCGTCTCCACAGCCAACTTGATCCTGGCAAGGCGAGCCAGGCGACCAAGACCCAAGGACGCGAACCCTGCCTGATCCATCCCGACGATGCCGCACAGCGTGGCATTACGGACGGCGACATCCTGCGTGTCTTCAACCGGCGCGGCGCCTGTCTGGTCGGCGCCGTCGTCACGTCGCGCATCCGGCCGGGCGTCATCTGTATTGCAACGGGATCGTGGTTCGACAGCGACGATCCCGGCAATGCCGATAGCCTGGAGCGTCACGGTAACCCCAATGTGCTGACCCGCGATGAAGGCTGCTCCAGCCTGTCGCAGGGACCGTCATGCAACTCCGCCCTGGTCGAATGTGAGCGGTTTACCGGTAGTTTGCCGTCGGTCGAGGCCTACGAAATCCCCAGCAAAACCGTCCAGGACGCCAAAACAGGATAAAACCACGGAAATCTGTCTGACAAAGCCTTTGCCTTTTTGCCGCTGACGCGGTTTGTTAGGGCTCATGCGGTGGAGCGTGGCCGGGAACGGTCGGGTTTTGCCTTCAAAGTAAAAGTAATGGAACGCGGGGTAGGCGACGCCACCATGTGGATTGGAATTTTCGTACTTCTCACCTTTGGTGCGGCCTCTGTGTCGTGCCTTTTCCTGGCTGTCCGTGCCTTCCAGCAGGGCAAGTGGCACGTCGTGGGCGCCTTGCTGGTGCCCGGGTTTGGCATTGGTGGCGTCATCATCATGCTGATCTACAAGCCGATCATGCTGGACCTGTTCGGCGATCCGAATCTTCAGGACGTGCCCGAGACGGCACAGCGGCTGACCGGTGACGAGTTGATCGCGATGCATTCGGATGTCGCGCGTTTCGGTATCAAGTACAACGAAGATACCGAACTGTTCCGCTGGTATGACGAGACCGTCACCGCGGATGGTGGTTTCAAGGGACAGGATGAAAACGGCGCGACCTGGTCGGGCGGCTGGGATCCGGTCGAAGACCAGGTCTGCTACACGACGGGCCAGAATACCGAATGCTACGATTCCTATCGTGACGGCGACAACTTCTACGAAACCAACTATCGCGACGAGATCGTCCGCAGCTACACCCTGCTGGGTCCGGTGATGTCCCCGGCCGAAGGCAGTGTTGCGCTGCAGGGTATTCCGCTGATGGCTCTGATCCCCGGTCACACCCTGATCGGCGACCTCAAGATCCATAATGGCAATCCCTTCTTCAGTGCCGGCTTTGCTGCTGACAGCGACGCAGTGACGGTCATGCGCGGCCCCTCGGCCGACGACCTTTCGCAAGAAGAGGCCGGCACCTACATGGTCGATGAAGACGGCAACCTGTGCCTGATGGGCGTGTTGAACGTGACTGACGAGTGCTTTGCCGTAATGGCCAAACCTGGCGGTCTCGACCTGGTTCGCACCAGAGGCAACCGTGTCGTGGCTGCCATCGATGAGATCAACTGAACCTTTACTGAATGTTTGATCTAGATCGGATTCATGCGGGGTGGTCGAACCAGATAATGTTCCACCACCCCGCTTTCCGTTCCAGCCAGCCCTGGAGTTGACATGGACACAGCCTTTGTCCTGTTCGGACTGGGGATCGGCGCCGCCGTAGGCCTCGATGTGTTGCTGCTGCGCATGGTCCTGCAAAGGCGCTGGCTCGCCGTCGCTGTTGTGACACTGCCGGCGATTGGCACGACGATCCTGGTATCCTTCTGGATCGCAGGCACCTTCCTGACCGACGTTGCAGACTGACAGAAACTGGAACCCCTCCCCCGAAGCCGCGGTGAACAAACGCCAGGCCAGCGTTTCCCGGCGATACCGCCATCACGTTTCCTCAACAATGCGACAACACGCCGCGGCAGTGTCGAGATCGCCTCCGAACTAGTCGGCGTCGGAGAAATGCTGATCCATAGCAGCGAGCCGTCGTTCCACGCACGCTTGCGCGGCACCGGCGTCTTCGACCTCGAAGGTGCATGTTTTGCCCTGCAGAGGGATGGCGACGGCTACGCCATGGTCCGCGAAGACGGTCGGGTCATCTGGTCAGGCGTCCTGGACGACGAATTTCAAGGCCCGTCAGGTGCTCGAAGCGCTCCCCGACACGGCACAAACCCTGCCACGCTTGACAGGGCGCCCGCCCACCCCCTAATACGCGCCTTCCCGACCACGGTGGGCGCATAGCTCAGCGGGAGAGCACTGCCTTCACACGGCAGGGGTCGCTGGTTCAATCCCAGCTGCGCCCACCACCTGGTCGCCGCGAAAACCCTCAGTTTTCTGCGATTCTGGTGATAATCACCACATGGGTTTTGTTGCTGTTTCGTGCCCCTTCAGGGCGCCTCATGCCGTGCCACAGCAACCAAAACCGGGCAAAAACCGGGCAGTGGTTCACGCACTGTTCGCAAATCTCCGTTTACGCATTGGCCCATGTTTGCCGAGCCTAGCTTTCTAGTTCGGGCACACCACAACGAAGAAGATAGGCATAGGTGTGGTCGTAGAACGCCGGAGGCCGGGTCGGGTCATCGGGATCGCCTCGAGGCACGAAGATAATCATGCCCTGTCGCGCCCTGGTTAGAAGCACCCGGTAGGCATTGGTGAGGTAGCGCTGATTGATCACCTGGTTGTCGCGCTGCCACTTCGTGCCGCGGAACTTTAGATGATGCCAACGCTCGCCATCATAACGGAAGTCTCCGTCCCAACAGACACAGGTCCAATCGAGCTCCAACCCTTGGATGTCGAACTCCGTAGCGACCTCTTCGCAGTAGTACGACGAACGCACGTCGCTCCGGTCGTTCAAAAACCAGTTAGGCGCGTCCACCTTAACCTTCACCTGAATGCCTTCTGGCCGTAGCCGCAATGCCCGTGATGATGCCAAGACACCGAACCGCTCGCTGCCTCGTGCGTGTCCGCGAAGCCAACGTTTCGCGACCTCAAGGTCTCTGGTTAGTTGCAGAGGGTAATGTTCTGAGATCTGACCAAAGGCCTCTTGAGCCTGCTCTGGTTGGTTCTCAACGACATGCCCAACGAAGTCAGACAGAGCTTCTGCGCGGAACGAACGTATCGAAACGGCGAGGTGGAGACTCTCGACCTCTTCAAACTCCAACTCTTCGATTCCCTCAGCATCCTCAAAGCCGCCATGCATCGTCCGGAACCGCTCAGAGAGATGGATTTGCCAATGACCGAACTGCTTGTGGAGCGCTCTCAGCCACTCCCCGAT
>JABIUG010000443.1 GCA_018700655.1 Rhodospirillaceae bacterium
CCACCTTTTCGCGATCCGATCTAAACTGAGCCATGTTGATCCGCAACCTCCTGTTCTCTGCTGCCCGCCGCGTTGCCGCTGATCCCAAGCTGCAGGCCAAGGCCAAGGCTGTGTTCAACGAGAACGCCCGGCCCGTGCTGGAGGAGAAAGCGCGCGAGGTGAAACAGCTTGCCGCCGAACGTGAAACCGGCGAGCACCCGGCACGGTTTGCCGGGCGCGCTTTCAAGCGCCTACTCGACGGTTAGAGCCGCCCCGAACGCCTGATTGCTGCCAGACAATCTGTTTCTTCCCAGCGTGACCTTAACCGTTAGGATCGCAGTGTTGTTGCGTCCTTGCGAGGCTGGACGCAACGGAGAGAAGCAGCCATGAGACAAACCGAAACATCATTCGTGTCAGCCTGACGCACGCCGCTGATGGTGATTGCTGCGGGCTGCGCCATCGCGATGATCGGCTTTGGCGTGCGCTCAGTCTTTGGTTTGTTTCTGGAGCCTATCACCGAAGCCCGCGGATGGAGTCGCGAGACCTTTTCGATCGCTCTGGCCATTCAGAACCTGCTCTGGGGTCTGGGGATGCCGATTGCGGGCATGATCGCTGACCGGTTCGGGCCGGCGCGTGTGATAGTTGGCGGCGCGATCGTCTATGCCCTGGGCACCTGGGCCATGTCGGTCGTCGATTCCGGCTCGCTGTTTTATTTCACCGCCGGCATCATGGTCGGCATCGGTATCGCTTTCACGGCATTTTCGCTCGCATTGGCATCCATGGCGCGCGTCGTGCCTAAGGAAAAACGATCACTGATTCTGGGCCTTGGCACCGCGGCCGGTTCGTTCGGTCAGGTCGTGTTCTCGCCCAATGCTCAATTGGCGATCGATCACCTGGGCTGGCAGGGCGCTCTTCTGGCTCTGGCTGCCGCCGCGCTGGCACTGATCCCCCTGGCTTTTCTCCTGCCGCGCGCCACGACCGGTGTCGACGAGGTCGTCAGTGACCAGAGCATGAGCGATGCGCTCACGGAAGCGCGTGGGCATCTGGGATTTGTGCTGCTGACGTTCGGGTTTTTCGTCTGTGGATTTCAGATCGCCTTCATCACCGTTCATTTTCCGGCCTATGTCACCGGGCTCGGGCTCTCGTCGAGTGTCGCAGCCTGGGCGATCGCGATTGTTGGCGGTTGCAACATCCTGGGCTCGTTGGCTGCTGGTGCGTTCGGCCAGCGCTGGAGCAAACGTTACGGACCCGCGATGATCTATCTCCTGCGCTCGGTCATCATTGTCTGCTTGCTGATGGCGCCAAAGATGGAAATGACGATCTACATCTTTGCCGCCTCCATGGGTTTCCTGTGGCTGGCTACTGTGCCGCTGACCTCGGGGATTGTCGCGCAGGTCTTCGGGACACGATACATGGCCACACTCTTCGGCATCGTCTTCTTCAGCCATCAGACCGGCAGTTTTATCGGTGTCTGGCTGGGCGGCTGGCTTTATGACAACACCGGCTCCCACGACATCATCTGGTGGATCAGCGCCGCGTTGGGCCTGGCCGCCGCCGCCGTGCACCTGCCGATCGACGAGCGACCCCTGGCTCGGCTGCAGCCCAGTACGGGCTGAGCGGTCGAACGTCACATGCTTCGTGGCAGGTAACGCGCGTACCAGGCGTAGATGAACATGGCGCAGCCGCTGGCGATAAAGACGGCGTCGAGTTCAAAGAAGATCAGGATCAGCGTGTAGCAGGTCGGCACGACCAGCCCGACCATGTCACGGAAGGTGCCATAGACCATCGACATCTCGGTCCGCTCACGGCTTCTGACGGCGCGCAGGAACGGCGTGTTCCCGGCCGCTTCCATGCTGGTCATCGATACGGACGAAAGCAGGATCAACCCCATCACCATCCAGGGGTCACCGAAGGTGAGACCGGCCGAAATGATGATGATACCGGTGATGATCATGCCGCCGATCATGTGGCGGCGCATGCCGATCCGGCGCATCAGACGGCCCCATAACGGCACGGCGAGTTGAATCCCGCTGCAGAACGAAAGCGCGAGACCGCCCGCAGGAAGATCGATCCCGGCGACCTCGACTTCCAGTCCGTTCCGCTCGGCATAGACCGGCAGATAGAGATAGATCATCCACCACCAGTTCTCGCGCCCGAAAATCAGGAGATAGGCGAGACGCAGACGTGGCTGGCGGAAATACCGCGGCACGAAGCTCAACGGGTTGGCGGGTTTTTTTGGCGCGGCCTTCAGGATCGGTGTCTCGTCGATCCGCACGATGGCGAGATAGGCGATCAGTGCTAGCGCGACAAAAGCCGAAACCAGGAACGGCGCCGACAGCCCCATGTTTTCGTAAAGCCACAAACCAAGGGTCGGGCCGATTGCCCAGGGCACCGAGGCCATCAGCACGCGGATTGGCTCGGAACGGCCCATGTCGCGTTTGCGGATATAGGCCATGATGAAGAGCGACAGGCCGACGGCCAGACAGTTTGCCGCGAAAACCCGCATGAAGAGGCCGCCGAACACGGTGGTGAAGGTGCCGATGGCCATGATCAGCGGCGCCAGAGCGACCAGCACCGCGCCGAACTGATAGGTTCTGACCGGTTTCAGGCGGTGCACGACGAAAGGGATGGCAAAAGCCGAGGCGATCGACACGATTCCGACAATCACGAACATGAAGGTCATGTTGAGATCGCTCTCGCCCAGCAGGTCGTATGCGGCGACGGGGACGACCGGCGCGACGATCGAGCGCGCAAGGCTTTCGAGCGCCCAGAAGCTGGCGAACATCCAGGGACCCGGCCGGGTCAGTTCGGCGACGAAACGCAGGCGCATCGCGCGACACCAGAAAAGCCGCTCGAATCATCAGCGGCGACACCCGGCACCCGGGAACGGTTCAGCCTATCATGAGGGACGGTTGTCCTGTCTCCCCCAAATCGCGCAGGATGGCGGCAGAAATAAGGGAACCACCATGCGTACCGACGAACCCCGTACCATCGAGCTCAGCGACTACCAGGCGCCCGACTACAGAATTGAGACGGTCGCGCTGCATTTCGACCTGGCGCCGGAATCAACACGCGTGCGGGCCGAAATGAAGGTTACGGCAACTTATGACCACGCCGGAGGCGCACGCTCCTTCTATCTCAATGGCGATAATCTGACGCTCGATGGTGTCGCGATCGACGGCGCGGCGCTCGGGCCCGATGGTTTCGACCACGACGAGACCGGCATTGTGATCAAGGCGCCACCGTTAGAGTTCGTGCTGACGACCGAAACGACCATCAACCCTGTCGCCAACACGGCGCTGGAAGGGCTCTACATGTCTTCGGGCATGTACTGCACCCAGTGCGAGGCCGAGGGTTTCCGGCGCGTCACCTTCTATCCCGACCGTCCCGACGTGCTCGCGGTCTACACCGTGACGATAGATGGGGATCGCGGGACCTGTCCGGTGCTGCTGTCCAACGGTAACCTGATCGAGGAAACCGATCTGGGTGATGGTCGCCATCGCGCCGTGTGGTACGACCCGTTCCCGAAGCCTTCTTATCTCTTCGCCCTGGTGGCGGGTGATCTCGGTTGCCTGGAAGACAGTTTCACCACGGCATCGGAGCGTCATGTAGACCTCAAGATCTGGAGCGAACACGGCAATCAGGACAGATGCACCTATGCCATGGACGCGCTCAAACGTTCGATGCGCTGGGACGAGGAACGGTTCGGCCTGGAATACGATCTCGGCATCTTCAACATCGTGGCCGTCGGCGACTTCAACATGGGCGCGATGGAGAACAAGAGCCTCAACATCTTCAATTCGCGGCTTGTGCTGGCCAGCCCCGAGACGGCGACGGACGGTGATTACGGTGCGATCGAGGGCGTCATCGCCCACGAGTATTTCCACAACTGGACCGGCAACCGTGTCACTTGCCGCGACTGGTTCCAGCTTTCCCTGAAAGAAGGCCTGACGGTCTATCGCGATCAGGAATTCAGCGCCGATATGCGCAGCCGCGCAGTCAGGCGGATCGATGATGTGCGCCGCCTGCGCGCCGCGCAGTTTCCTGAAGACGCCAGCCCGATGGCCCACCCGATACGCCCGGCGAGTTACATCGAGATCAACAACTTCTATACCCCCACGGTCTACGAGAAGGGTGCAGAAGTGATCCGCATGATGGAGCGCCTGCTCGGCCGTGACGGTTTCCGCAAGGGCATGGATCTCTATTTCGAACGTCATGACGGCCAGGCCGTAACCTGCGATGACTTCGTTGCCGCGATGGCCGATGCCAACGATGCCGACCTTGATCACTTCAAGCTCTGGTACAGCCAGGCAGGGACGCCGGTGTTGACTGCTTCGGGGCATTATGACGCCGGGACCCGGACTTACGAGTTGGTCCTGGAGCAGGCGACGCAACCGACGCCTGGCCAGGACAAAAAACAGGCCCTGCATATCCCCTTCGAGATCGGTCTGATCGGGCCTAATGGCGGAGAGATGGAGGCGACCCTGGAGGGTGAAACCGCAACCAGCCATTTGGTTGATCTCACCGGCGATCGCCAGACCTTCCGCTTCGAGGATATCGGCGCCGCGCCGGTACCATCGCTCAACCGCGGCTTTAGTGCACCCGTCAGGCTCGAAACCGAACTCAGCGATGAGGGCAGTGCTTTCCTGATGGCCCATGACACTGACCCGTTCGCGCGCTGGGAGGCCGGACAACAATATGGCACCAAGGTGCTGCTGGGCATGGTTGGCCAGGTCCAGCAGACGGGTTCGGCTGTGATCGACGATCGTTACGTCGAGGCCGTGGCGGCGATTCTGGCCGATCAGACGCTCGATGCCATGTTCAAGGCCATGGCGCTCTCGATGCCGGGCGAGTCCTATCTGGCCGATCAGATGGAAACGGTCGATGTCGATGCGATCCACCAGGCACGTGAAGCCATGCGTGTCGCGGTCGGTGAACGTTATCGCGACGACTGGCTTGCGCTCTACCGTGCCAATGAGATCGATGCGCCGTTCAGTCCCGATGCTGCCCAGGCCGGGCAACGCACCCTTAAAGGCGCAGCGCTGAGCTACTACGCCGCACCCGATGATGCGGCTGGTGCAGCTCTTGTCGCCGAGCAGTATCGCGGGGCTGACAACATGACCGACCGGTTGACGGCGCTGGTCATGCTCAACGGTTTGGAGACGCCCGAGCGCGATCTTGCGATGACCGACTTTTACGAGCGCTTCCGCGATGACGATCTGGTCGTCAACAAGTGGCTGGGTGTTCAGGGCATGACGCCGCGCGCCGATGCGCTCGATCGCGTGACGGCGCTGCTTGATCATGAAGCGTTCAACATCCGCAACCCGAACAAGGTCTATGCCCTGATAGGCGGGTTTGTGATGGGTAACCCGGTCAACTTCCATCGCAGGGATGGTGCCGGTTACGCCTTTCTGGCCGACCGCCTGATTGAACTCGACGGGATCAACCCGCAGGTCGCTGCCCGCCTTGTCGATCCGCTGGGCCGCTGGCGCCGCCAGGACACGGGCCGTCAGGCCCTGATGAAGTCCGAACTGGAGCGCATTCGCTCCAGGGAAAACCTGTCGCCCGATCTGACCGAAAAGATCGGCAAATCGCTCGCCTGAGCGGAAGGAAGCGCAACGATGCCGCATTTCAGAACGTCCGGCGCCAATCTCTATTTCGAACAATCGGGCGAGGGTCCCGATATCGTCTGGTTTCCCGGCGGCGATCAGCGCGGTGAGGAGATGCGCTGGCAGGTCGGCGGTTTCCCCGATTTCCGCAACACGACGATGGACCCGCGCGGCGTCGGCGAGACCGAACACCTGGAAGGCCCGCCCTGGTCGATCCTTGATATGGCACGCGATGCCGCCGAGTTGATCGAGGCCCATTGCAAGCCGCCGGTGATCGTTGCCGGGCTATCCATGGGATCGCTGATCATTCAGGAACTTGCGATCAACTGGCCGCATCTGGTTCGCCTGGTGATTCCGATGGGGACCTTCGCAATCTCGGAAGGGTTCTCGAAGGAATGGATGGAATCGGAAATCCGCTACCGCCGCGAACACGGCGATCTGCCGCCTGATTTCGCCTCCACCCATTATGCCGCCTTCATGTATCCGCCCGAAGTGCTGGACAATCCCGAGCTCTGGGCCGAACTGCGCGCCGTCACCGAAGCAGCCTACAAACACCGCGACGGCAAGATGCTGGACGCCCAATGGCAGGCCTGCTGCGATTTCGACACGACGGATCGCCTGCCTGATTGCATGGTGCCCATGCATGTCATCGGCTTCGGCCTCGACATGCAGGCCCCACCCTATCTGGGCAAAAAATGCGCCGCACTCGCCGGCAACGGCCACTACCACCGCCTGGAAGGCCTCAGTCACCTCTCGCTCTGCGGCCACAAACATGATGTGGTGAATGCGAAGATCCGCGAGATCATTTCTCGACTCTATTGATTTTACTGCGCTTAGTGATGAATTTAAACTTGCAGAAGCTGTTCTTCGCGAAAGGTATTCTGATGCGGTTTCTCTTATGAAATTGATCGGGGGAGATGGTGCAGTTGGCCGTGTGGACTATCATATGCGGCCCCTGTTTCGAGGTTTTCGCAACAGACCCGAATTCTTGGGCGCGTACGAAGAGATATTAGGTGAGGCTTTTCGTATTGAAACCAACAGTACTGAGGAGGAAGACGAAGATAGTCCATTAGTTCTGGAAAATTCATCGGATGTTGTTCCGCCCAGTGAAGTTAATTAGCTTGTTGGGAGAATAGAAGTTTTAGACTTTAGTTTTCACGTCATTCACGGGCCGCACATACATAATTGATTGCGGTTAGAATTCGAGCCTTCTGGATGGAGGAGTTCTTCGGAAAAATGGGCAGGATCATTACGCAGTCTTTTTGCATTTGATGGAACGCATCGTGGATTTCGATCGCTACCCGATCGCCGACCCAGATGCGCCCGACGCTCAAGCGCTGGTCGCGCGCGGCAGGCGCGAACTTGACGACAACGGTTGCCTCGTCCTTGCGGGATTCATCCGTCCCGAGGCTGTCGCCACCATGGCGGCGCAGGGCGAAACGCTTCTGGGCGACGGCTTTCACAACTGTTTCAACCGGAATCGAGAGATCGCCCGGTCATCGCTGTGTTTCGCCTGGAAGCGGGACACGCGCGTTGCCATGACCTCGGTTGGCGGCGACCGGATCGGCGACGAAACGCTGTTGCGCCAGCTTTATGACTGGGACCCCATGACCGATTTCATCGGTGCACTGCTGGGTCGTGATCCCTATTACCGCAGCGCCGATCCGCTTGCCGGGCTGATGGTGACATCACAGGACATTGGCGACGAGTTGGGCTGGCACTATGACGGCAACGACGGGGTCGTGACGCTGAACCTGCAGCGCGCATCAACCGGCGGACGCTTTGAATATGTCCGCAATTGCCGTCCCGGAAACATGGAACCAGATATTCAGCATGACGCGATCGATGCGGTGATGGACGGAGAGCATCCCGAACTCCGCGTCATCGACCAAGAGCCCGGCACGCTGGTGCTGTTCAACGGCTACCGTTCGCTCCACCGGGTTTCGCCGGTCGAGGCCGGCCCGCGCCGCATGATGGCGCTACTGTCCTATGACGCCAGGCCCGACTTCTGGTTCCGCCCCGATATCCGGATCGACTATTTCGGGCGCGACGCCTGACCTTCGAGCCTTGCCCGCGCATCGACGGCGACAGCGCCTTCGCCCGCGCTGCGCAGGAAGAGCGGGTTGATATCGAGTTCCTCCAGGGCATCGCCGGCATCGACCGCCAGCCATGACAGCCTGGCGGCGGCATCGGCCAGCACGTCGACGTCGAGTGCAGGCCTGCCCCGGACCCCTTCCAGCACCGGCCACAGCTTCAGCGTCTTCAGGCGTTCCTTGACGCGTTCGGGATGGACCGGGCAGGGCAGCAGGACGACATCATCGAGCACCTCAGCAAGGACACCGCCCAGACCAACCAGAATCATCGGGCCGAACTGGACATCGTTCTGGAGTCCCAGGATCACTTCGGCCCCGCCGGAAGCCATTTCGGCGACCAGCATGCCCTGGAGACGTTGCCACAGTCGCCCGGACATATCCTGCCATGCTGCCTCCAGGGCAGTGGCATCGGCCAGCCTCAGCGCGACCGCACCTTCATCGGACTTGTGGATCAGGTCGGTGCCAAAGCCCTTCAACGCGACCGGCCAGCCGATTTTATTGGCCGCCGCGATCGCCTCGTCGCAGTTCAGACAGACCTGTTCGCGGGTCACGGGAATGCCGTAGCGCGCCAGCACCGCCTTGACCTCGTATTCGGTGAGCCAACCTTCTTTGGCACCTGCGAAGGGATTGCCACTCGGCAAGTCATCGGGGCGTTGTGGTGTGGCGCCACCCTCGGTTGGCGCCAGCCAGGTCTTGATCACGCGCAGGGCTTCATCTGTGGTCTCGTAACTCAGCATGTCGAGCTCGCGCACGACCTCGCGCCCGCCGTCTGACGATGAACCCGGCGTAAAAACGACCAGCGTGGGTTTGCCGGTTGCCTTGCCCGCTTCGGCCAGGCTCTGGGCCAACTTGGTCATTTGCGGTCCCGTCGTGATGACGATCAGGTTGGCCGCGACATCGGGATCGGTAGCGGCCAGCGGCAGGCCGCCATCCTCGATATCGATGAAGCTGCGTGTTCTGAGTGCACCCAGATCAAGCGGGTTGCCGAGCTGCTTGGGTTCGTAGATTTCTTCCAGATTGTTTCTTGTCTCGGGCGAAAAGGTCGCCAGACGCAAACCGGTGTCATCGAACCGGTCGGTCGTGATCGCCGCCGCGCCGCCGGAGCCGGAGATTACCAGGATGCCATCGCCGGAGGCTTTGCCGTGGCGCGAGATCATTTCGGCTGCCTGCATCATGCCGTTGATGTCGTCGACCGGGACCACCCCTGCCTCGCGGCAGACCGCTTCGAGCACACGCCAGGACCCGGCAAGGCTCGCGGTGTGGCTCATCGTCACGCGTGCGCCTTCGTCCGAGCGGCCAGATTTCACCATCAGGACCGGCTTTCCGGCCTCGCGGCATTTTCTGGCCGCGGCGACAAAGCGTGCCGGGTCCTTGAAACCTTCAACATAAAGCGTGATGACGCGGGTTGCCTCGTCTTCTGCCATCCATTCCAGGAAGTCGGAAAGTTCGAGATCGGCCTGGTTGCCGATGCTGATGGCGCTGGAAAAACGCGCGCCGTCGCCGATGCCCCGGTTGTAGACGGTCGCCATCAGAGCGCCGGACTGGCTGATGAAGCCGATGCCGCCGGGCTCGTGGGTCGATTCCTGCATCGAGGGCGAAGAATTCATGATCAGCCCTGCGTGGGTGTTGATCAGACCCAGGCAATTGGGCCCGATCAGGCGCATGCCATGGGTCCGCGCGGTCTCGACCATCTGTTGTTCGAGTGCGGCACCGGCATCGCCGGTTTCGGTGAAACCCGCGGTGATCATGACACAGCAGGCAACGCCTGCCTTGCCGCAGTCTTTGATGTGGTCGAGCACGAACTCGCGCGGCACGGCGATCACTGCAACATCGACCGTTACATCGGCCTGGGAAACACGCGGCACACAGGGCAGGTCGAACAGGGTCTCACGCTTGGGATTGACCGGAATGATCCTTCCCGGAAAACCCAGACTCATCGTGTTGTAGAAGATGCGCCCGCCGAACTTGCGCTGATCCTCGGACGCGCCGACGAAAGCGAGCGTAGAAGGACGCATGATCTGGGCGACGGTCTGGCGTGGAGCAGGTGGTGTCACGATGGTAGTCCCCGGAAGATTAATACTGCTTGGGAATGTAGCGCGAATACCAGGCCATGATCATCATGCCAGCACCTGCTGCGACGAACACGGCGGGAAGCGCAAAGACGCTGAGCAGCAACGAGAAGACGCCCGGCGGGCCGATCTGGGAGGTGTCGCGGAAGGTTGCGAACACGCTGGTCATCTCGGCGCGTTCATGGGCATGGACGGCGCGCAGGAACAGCATGTTGCCGGCACCGTCGATGATGCTGGTAAAGAAGGCTGCGATCAGGAAAAACACGACACCCAGCCATGGTGTTCCCGCGACCAGCGCAACCGCCAGGCTGGCGACCGCGGAAGCCGCGTAACCGACCATCAGCAGGCGGCGTATACCCCACTTGTGGCCCAGCCAGGCCCAGAGCGGGCAGAGCAGGACCGCGCCTGACCCGGCCGAAACAAGCATTCCCGCAACGGTTTCTCCCAGGCCGGCCTCGACGCAATAGATCGGGCCGTAAACGAAGAACATCGCCCACCAGCTCGAACGTCCGACCGCCAACAGCCAGGCCAGACGTAACCTGTTCTGCTTGAAGAAATGGGGAAAGAACTTGAACGGATTGGGCGGCGAGCTCTTGGCTGCCTGGATCGCCTTGTTGTCGGAAAAGCGCAGATAGAAAAAAACGAGGTAGACCAGCACCGTGACAACAGCCATGGCGATGAAGGGTGCGGGCCTGCCGAAAGCCTGGGAGAGCCAGATGCCGGCCATCGGTCCGATGATGAAACCACTGCCCATGAACAACACACGCACCGGTTCAAAGCGGCCAAACTCCTGCCGGGGAATATGGTCCATCAGGTAGAGGTTGAACGAGATGTCGATCGCGATGAAACCGACCAGGAAACAGGCCAGGCCTGCGGCAAAGACGATCCCGCTGCCCAACGAGAGAAGAAGCGCTGCAAGACAGATCAGGACGGTACCCAGTGCGACCACCCGTCGCCGCCGGATCATGTGGACCAGCAGCGGCATCGAAAGGCTGCCGGCAAGGCCGACGAACGAAGCGCCGAAATAGAGCAGGCTGACCTGCTGTGCCGAACCCATGATCTCGAGCGCGGTGAGCGGCAGGATGGTCAGCGGAAGTGCGCGGGCAACGCCTTGCAGCCCATAAAGGATCGCAAACGGCATTGCGTTGGGAAGGTCGGCAACACCAAGCCAGACCTGGAGATGTAGTCCTCGCACGCGGAGCGCTCCCTCGCGCTGTGTCGGCGGCGATCATGGGACTCCTCAAACGCGTGCGATGCAAGGCAAATGCCGCGGCTAGAGCAAATCAGGTTCCTCCGAAATCGCTGCGCGATTGTGGAGGAACCTGTGAAGTTGCTCTAACTCCGTGAAGTAGAGCGGATTCACATGATCACGCGGAACCACAAAGTGTTTCCACGTGATCATGATCCGCTCTAACAGCGTTGCGTCACAGAATGGGGGCTTTTTCCGTAATTTCTTCGCCGCTTTCCTGCTGATGCCGCCACATGCCGGCATAGACGCCGTTGCGTCCCAACAGGTCGGCATGTCGCCCGCGCTCGACAATCTGGCCTTCCTCGAGCACCAGAATCTCATCGGCATCGACCACGGTGGAGAGCCGGTGGGCGACGATCAGCGTCGTTCGCCCCCGTGCGATGTCGTTGAGGTTGGACTGGATCGCACGCTCGGTATGGGTGTCGAGTGCGCTGGTTGCCTCGTCGAAGATCAGGACCTTGGGATCCTTGAGGATTGTGCGCGCGATCGCGACACGTTGTTTTTCGCCGCCCGAG
>JABIUG010000444.1 GCA_018700655.1 Rhodospirillaceae bacterium
CGCCCCGATGCCTGGGGCATCCGGATCGAGAACCTTGTTGTCGTCGAAGAAGACGATGCAGACACCGAGCAGCCCATGCTCAGGCTCTCGACCATCACCAAGGCGCCGATCGACCGCCGGCTTGTTGCGGTCGATGATCTCACCCGCGACGAAGCCGACTGGCTCGACGCCTACCATGCCGATGTCCGCGCGACCCTCACACCGCTGGTCGATTCCGACACTGCCATCTGGCTCGCCGACGTCACCCGCCCGATCCGCGAAGGCGCATGATGAGGATCAGTCATACTTCCCCCTCTCCCCTACGGAGTGAGGGGCGAGCGCCAACCAACCAACCCCCTCACCCGGCCGCGGCCAGGGCGCGGCTTGCGCCGCACCGGGCCTGCGCAGTCCTCTCCCCACAGGGGAGAGGGACAAAATGGACGATCGGCACAGGGGGCAGTGCGTGAAACATGCTGGACCTGAAGCGCTCAACGCGCTGGAGCCGATGCTGGGGTCACTGCGGCGCCTCGACAGGCTGAAAGAGAACAAACGCAGCGTATTCTACCGAAAATCACGCGCTTTCCTGCACTTTCACGAGGACCCCGCCGGACTGTACTGCGATGTCCGGCTCGACCCAGCCGACGACTTCGAACGATTTCGGGTGACAACCGATGACGAACGTACTGACCTGTTGAACAAGGTCGAAGCACTATTGAGAGAGAGCCCGTTATGACCAATCCGCTTCTCGCCACACCTTCGGGCAAAACCCGCGCACGGGCGCTCGGTATCCCGTTTGACGGTTTGCCCGGCGCCAACAACGCAATCACCGATGTTCCCGGTGTCGAAGTCGGTTTTTGCACCCTGATCGAAGGCGAAGGTGGCCCGCTGGTGGTCGGCGAAGGTCCCGTGCGCACCGGCGTCACCGCGATCCTGCCCTGTGGCAAGGCACGTCCCGGTGCGCCGGTCTGGGCCGGCCAGCACAGCCTGAACGGTAATGGCGAACTCACCGGAAGTTGGTGGATCGAGGAAGCGGGCAAGGCCGATGGCCCGATCACCATCACCAACACCCATTCCTGCGGCGTGGCGCGCGACGCGACGATCGAATGGCTGCACAAGTTCGCCGACAGCTATGGCGACGGCCCGAGCTGGGGCCTGCCGGTCGCGGGCGAGACCTATGACGGCTGGCTCAACGACATCAACGGCTTCCACGTCACCCGGGAGCATGTCTTCGAGGCGATCAACAATGCCGCCGGCGGTGCGTTGGAAGAAGGCAGCGTCGGCGGCGGCACGGGCATGATGCTCTATGGTCACAAGGGCGGGTCGGGCACGGCATCACGGCAGGTTGGCTATGAAGGTTCGGCCTACACGGTGGGCGCCTTCGTCCAGGCCAATTTCGGCCTGCGCTCCCAACTCACGATCGGCGGCATCCCGATGGCCGAACATCTGCCCGGTCCCGAACCCTATGCTTCCGATACCGGCTCGATCATCGCCATCGTGGCGACCGATGCACCGATCATTTCACATCAGTGCAAACGGCTGACACGGCGAATTTCGCTCGGAGTCGGCAAGGGCGGCTCGATCTCGGGCCACGGCTCGGGCGACATCTTCATGGCCTTCACCACGGCCGGTTCCGAAGCGCTCGACAGCCACGATCCCATTGTGAAAATCGATATGATTCCCGATCACCTGCTCGATCCCTTCTTCGAAGCGGTCATCCAGGCGGTCGACGAGGCGATCATGAACGTGCTGGCGGTCAGCGAGGAAATGGTCGGGATCGACAACCACCGGGCCGAAGCCCTCGACCGCGAGCGCCTGGTCGCCACCCTCAAGAAATTCGGGCGCTACCGCGAACCGCCGGGGCTGTAGCTCACGCCAACACGATATCGAAGGTGCCGATCTGTGCGTCGGGTTCATCGGGCATCGCCGCAAACGGCACGACAACAGAGGATCGTTGAACCTCGGGGACACGACGCAGCAGGCCATCGCGTGCGTTGTCGGGTTCGTCTGCAAAGTACATCTGGGTCGTCAGATCCCTGAAGCCCGGCGCGATCACCTTGAAATGGAGATGGCGTGTGCGGCCGGGATAAAGACCGGGCAGGATCGTCTTGAAGCGGTAAGCGCCATCGGCAGCCGTCAGCATCTGGCCAAAACCTGGAACCCAGGGTCAACGGCAGCAGCGCTATGGTCGCCGGGATGGTGATAGCGCCCCTCTGCATTGGCCTGCCACAGCTCGACCCGCGCGGCTGGAATCACGGCGCCCGAAGCATCCAGCACACGCCCGACGACATGAATCACATCACCGCGTGCGCTGCCGTTTGATCCGGCAAACCGGGTCAGGTCGTTGTCTTCGTCAAGTGGAAGCTCCAGCGGATAGAACGGGCCGGCCGGCTGCGCAGGCGTGGTGATGAGCTGGGCAAAGCCGGTGCGGGGAACACTCGCGAGCCCTGCTGCTGCCAGAGCCATGAGATGGCGTCATGTGGTCGTTGTCATGCCTATCCTTGTGCAGAAGTGCGCGAACACATCCAAATCGCAAATGCGCGACCATCAGGCTCTATTTCGATTGCGGTCGAATTGGGGCGGGCGCAATCATGGACCCGTTCGATGCCGGAGACGTGATCATGGTCGCCGAAAGCACAACCAGCGGCGCATCCACACAAAGCCCCCTGCCGCGCGCCCTGGAACAACCGTTGCTGATGGGCCTGTTCCTGCCCCTGCAGAGCGGCGCCTGGAACGCTTCGACCCTGCCGCGCTCGACCGACTGGTCGTTCGACTTCAACCTGCACTGCGCTTTAGAGGCTGAGCGCCTGGGCTTCGATCTTGTCTTTGGCCTTGGTCAATGGATGGGAAAGGGCGGTTACGGCGGTGCGATGCGTTACCGCGAACAGGCGCTCGACCCCCTGATGGCGACTGCCGGGATGGTCGCGCGGACGCAGCGCATTCCGCTGATCTCGACCGTCCACATCCTCTATGGCTGGCACCCGGTCCTGCTCGCCAAACTGGCATCAACTCTCGATCACATGAGCGGCGGGCGCTGGGGCATCAACGCGGTGTTCGGCTACAAACCCCGCGAACTGGCTCTCTTCGGCATGGAGGAGATCTCCTACGAAGATCGCGGTCCCATGGTCGAGGAGTTCGTCACGATCATGGAACGCCTGTGGACCGAGGACGAGGAGTTCGCCTTCGAGGGCCGTCACTGGTCGACACAGGGAGCCTTTCTCGCACCCAAACCACGATACGGGCGCCCGCTCATGGTCAACGCGGGAACCTCGCCGGCGGTGATCGACTACGCCGCGCGCCATTCCGACATCCTGTTCATCACGTCGCCCGGCGGCTCCGTGCCCAAGAACGCCTATGCCACGCTGCCCGCGCATACCGGCAGCATCAAGGAACGCGCGCGGCAACAGGGCAAGGACCTGAAACTCCTGATCCACCCCATGGTGATCTGCCGCGAGACCGAAAAGGAAGCCAAGGCCTATGCCTGGGCCGTGCTCGACCATGCCGACCCTGTCGTGGCCCAGGCTTTCACCGACAGCTTTCTCCAGGGCAAGCAGGCATCATGGAAAGCGACGGATTACGAAAGCACGGTGCTGGGCGGCAACGTCAACCTGATCGGCACACCCGTACAGATCGTCGATCACTTCCTCAAGCTGAAACAATGCGGTTGCGACGGCATTCAGGTGAGTTTCGTCGGCTTCGAACCCGATCTCGCCTTTTTCGGCGAACAGGTCATCCCGTTGATGAAGGAAGCGGGCTTGCGGGTCTAGAGCCCGATCGGCTCAGGTCGTTTCGACCTAACCCGTGAAACGGGCTCCAAAACTTCGAAAAAGAGCAGCTTTATTTCTCTGCGATGAATTCCAGCCATTCGGTTTCGGTCATCACCGTCACACCCAGTTCCACGGCCTTTTTCAGTTTGGTACCGGCGCCGGGTCCGGCGACGACGAAATCGGTCCTGACCGAAACGGTTCCCGCCACCTTGGCGCCCAGCCCCTCGGCGCGGGCCTTGGCTTCCTGGCGTGTCATTTCCTCCAGCGAGCCCGTGAAAACGACGGTCTTGCCTGAGACCGGGGAGCCTCCGGTGGCCTGCTCGACCGCTTCAATCGTCAGGTGTTCGGCCAGGCCATCGACAACCGCGAGATTGTGCGGTTCGTCGAAGAAATCGACGATAGCCGCGGCCACGGTCTCGCCGATGCCGTCGATATCGACCAGGTAAGTCCAGTCATCACCCTCGCCGACCGTTGCCGTCGCCATCGCGATGCGGAAGGCCGTGAAATCGCCGTAGGTGCGCGCCAGCAGCCGGGCCGTGGTTTCACCGACATGGCGGATGCCCAGCGCATTGATGAAACGATCGAGACCAATCGTGCGCCGTTCGTCGATCGCGGCGTAGAGATTGCGCACCGAGAGTTCGCCCCAACCCTCGAATTCGGCGATCGTGTTGCCTGCTTTCGTCGCCAGATCAAAGATATCGACGGGATTGCGGATCAGTTCCTGCTCCCAGAAAAATGTGATCTGCTTGTCTCCCAGCCCTTCGATATCAAAAGCCAGACGGCTGACAAAATGACGCAAGCGTTCGACCGCCTGGGCCGGACAGATCAGTCCGCCGGTACAACGCCGTGCGACATCGGGCTTGCCGGTCTTGGGATTGAGTTCGCGCACCGCATGGCTGCCGCAGACCGGACAGGTCTCAGGAAATACATAAGGTAGGGCATCGCTTGGCCGTTTCTCCAGAATAGGTCTGACGACCTGCGGGATCACATCGCCTGCCCGTTGCACCACCACGGTATCGCCGATCCAAACACCCTTGCGTTCGATCTCGTCCTCGTTGTGGAGCGTGGCGTTTGAAACAACGACGCCACCGACCGTAACCGGTTCCAGAATGGCAACCGGTGTCAGGCTGCCGGTGCGCCCGACCTGAATTCGGATATCGGAAAGGATGGTCTGCGCCTGCTCAGCCGGGAACTTGTGTGCGATCGCCCAGCGTGGCGCACGGCTGACGAAGCCCAGACGGCTCTGCCAGTCGAGCCGGTCGACCTTGTAGACCACACCATCGATGTCATAGGGCAGGCCGGCGCGCATTTCGCCGATCGCACGATAGCGCTCCAGCAACCCGGCGACGTCGCGGCACAGTTCGATCTCGGGATTGACCGGCAGGCCCCAGCTGCGAAACACATCAAGCATGCCGCTATGGGTATCGGCAGGCAGGGCGCTGACCTCCCCCCAGGTGTAGAGAAACAGCCGCAGGGGCCGCGACGCCGTAACCGTGACATCAAGCTGCCGCAGCGAACCGGCCGCGGCATTGCGCGGATTGGCAAAGCGCGCCTCGCCTGCTTCCTCACGGGTCTCGTTGAGCGTGAAGAAGTCATCACGGCGCAGATAGATCTCGCCGCGCACTTCGATCACATCGGGAACGTTGTTTCCCTGCAGGACCTTGGGCACTTCATCGATCGTCACGACATTGGCCGTGATGTCTTCGCCGGTCTGGCCGTCACCACGGGTCGCGGCGCGCGCGTATCGCCCCCCTTCGTAACGGATCGAGACGGCAAGGCCATCGATCTTGGGTTCGGCGACAACGGCAACCTCCTCTTCCTCGGAGAGGCCCAGGAAGCGCCTGACACGCTCGACAAAATCGGCGACATCTTCATCGTCGAAGGCATTGCCCAAAGACAGCATGGGGACCGAATGGGCCACGCTCGAAAACCCGGATGACGGCCGGGCTCCGACCCTGCGACTGGGGCTGTCGTCGCGCACCAGAGCGGGGAACAGTGCCTCCAGTGCGTCGTTGCGCCGGCGCAGACCGTCGTAATCCCCGTCGCTGATCTCGGGCGCATCCTTGTCGTGATAGAGCCTGTCGTGATGGCCGATTTCACTGGCCAGTGCTTTCAGTTCCGCTGCCGCTTCAGCCTCACCCAGGCTTTCGGGGGCACGTTCGCGCAGTTCGGCCGCGCTCATGACGTCCCCGTCTTGAGCAGGCTGTCGGCAGCTGCACGCGCGGCATCGGTGATCTCGGCACCGGCCAGCATGCGCGCCAATTCCTCACGGCGTTCGTCTTGATCGAGTTGCGCCGCGCTGGTCGCTACCGTCTTGTCATCGCCGCTCTTGAGCAGGCGAATATGCTGATCGGCGCGTGCCGCGACCTGGGGCGCATGGGTCACGACCATCACCTGGGCATCACGGCCCAGCTCCTGCAGGCGCTCACCGACAGCGTCGGAAACCGCACCGCCTATGCCGGCATCGATCTCATCGAACACCAGCGTGCGTGCGCTATCGCCTTTCTGCGATGCGACCTTCAGCGCCAGCATGAAACGTGAGAGTTCGCCGCCCGAGGCAATCTTGCTGATCGGACCCGGCGGCGAGCCCGGATTTGTCACAACCTGAAAGATCACACGCTCGGCGCCTTCGGCATTACGTTCGTCGGAGGCCAGGGGCTGCAGACCCGTGGCAAAGCGCGCCTTGCCCATACGCAGGGGTTCCAGCTCGGCCGTAACCGCCTTGTCCAGGGCCCGCGCCGACTTGCCGCGCCGTTCCGTCAGCACGGCACAGGCAGCGCCGAAGGCAACAGCTGCCGCCTCTTCGTCGGCCTGCAAGCGTCCAAGTGAGCCGTCCCGATCTTCCAGAGCGGCCAGTTCGCTGGTCAGGCGCGCCAATACATCAGCCAGTAGATCGACCGGAACCTGATGACGGCGGGCGACCGCACGCAATGCAAAGAGCCGCTCTTCGACCTTTTCGAGCTGCGAACCATCAGCATCGAGTTCACGCCCCACAGCCGCCATGCCTTCGAGCGCCTCGTTGGTCTCGAGCAGGGCCCGGTCGAGTGCGCCCAGGGTCTCGTCAAGTGCGCCGCCGGCCACTTCCCGGATGCGACCCAGTTCACCGGCGGCACGGCGCAACCGGCTGTCGATTCCGTCGTCGCCTTCCAGGGCCTCGACACCGGCAGACAAGGCCTCACCGATCTTCTGGGCGTTGGCCAGGCGCGAGCGCGAGGCAGCCAGGTTCTCGTCCTCACCGGCTTCCGGTGCGAGTTGGTCCAGTTCCCCGACATCGTGGATCAGCGTCTCTCGGCGCTCCTGCAGGGTCGATTCATCGGCCTGCATTTGATCTAGCAGGCGTTTGGCTTCGCGCCATGCGCCAAAGGCATCCGATACGTTGCGGCGTATTTTCTGGTGACCGCCGAACGTATCAAGGATGGAACGATGCATCTCGGGGCGCAGCAGTCCGCGCTGGTCATGCTGGCCGTGAACCTCCACCAGGGCTTCGCCCAGTTCGGCCAACAAAGCGACACCGACCGGCTCATCGTTGATGAACGCCTTGCTGCGGCCGTCGGCCTGGACCTGGCGGCGCACGATGATGTCACCTTCGGCGTCGACACCACGCTCGGCCAGCACGTTCCGGACATGGTGATCATCGGGGACTGTGAAGGTCGCCGCCACGCTGGCGCGTTCAGCACCCGGGCGCACTAGGGCGGCATCGGCGCGCCGGCCGGTAGCAAGGCCCAAGGCATCGAGCAGGATGGATTTTCCCGCACCGGTTTCACCGGTCAGAACCGTGAGGCCGGAACCGAAATCGAGGTCGACCCGCTCGATAACAGCAAGATCGCGTATGTGGAGGGAAACCAGCATGACCGTTTCCGCCAGCCCCGCCTAACTCTCGGCCTCGATGATAACCGGGTCGGCGCTTTCGATAATCAGATTGCCGTCTTCGTCGATCCGAACACTGTCTTCGATGATCAGATCGGTTTCTTCGACAATCAGGTCGGTTTCTTCATAGAGATGCGGCAGCAGGTTGTGTTCGCCCAGCAATGCATAAGCGTCCTCATACCAGGGGCTTCCAGGGAAGTTGTATCCCAGCACCGCTGCGGCGTTCTGGGCTTCACCGACAACACCCAGCGCCATGTAGGATTCCGTCAGGCGCAGCAGGGCCTCGGGGACATGAGATGTGGTCTGGTAACCGATGATCACCGACCTGAACCGGTTGATCGCACCAACATATTCCTCACGCTGCTGATACCAGCGCCCGATATCCATTTCCTTGCCGGCCAGATGATCTTCCGTCAGTTCCAGCTTCAGCTTGGCGTCACGGCCATATTCGGAAGCGGGAAAAAGGCGCAGGACCTCGCGAAAGGCATCCTGGGCAAGTTCGGTCATGCGCTGGTCGCGTTTCACATCGGAGATGCGCTCGTAATAGGACTGGCCGATCAGGTAGTAGGCATAAGCCACGTCCTTGTGGCCCGGGTGCAACTGGATGAAACGATCAGCGGCAAAGATCGATTCATCATAAGACCCGGCCTCGTAGTAGGCATATGCAGCCATGATCTGTGCGCGGGTCGCCCATTGCGAATAAGGGTGCTGGCGCTCGACTTCATCAAATGCCCGTGCGGCATCTTGGTAGTCACCGGTCTGGAGATAATCGACGGCATCGTTGTAGAGGTCCTCTACAGGCCGTTCGACATAAAGCACAGGATCGGACCCGCAGCCCGTCAGGGCGGCAAAGGTCGCCACCATCATCGCTGCCGCCAGCGCCCGTAACGCACGCTCCATGAAGTCCTCGTATAACCTGAATGAATGTCGAATCGACGTCACGATAACACCACGATCAGCCAAACGCATCGACCAGACTGGGCAGTTCGTGCATCGAATTGAAAACTTTGTGCGCACCGGCCTCGATCAACCGCTCACCATGGCCGGGCGGGCAGTGACTGCCGCCGAAAAAGCCGACCACATTCATGCCTGCGGCACGTCCGGCCGTAACACCGGCCCGGCTGTCTTCGATCACCAGACAAGCAGGTGGAGCGACCGACATGGCCTGGGCTGCGTGCAAAAACAGATCCGGCGCCGGCTTCCCGTTTTCGACCTGCTCGGCGCTGAAGATATGGGGTGCGAATCGTTCGCCTAGACCGACCAGCCCCAGGGAATGGCGCAAACGCTCCAGGTCGCTCCCCGAAGCGACACAACAGGGTTTGGTCAGATCCGCCAAAACGGCCTCAATGCCATCAACTGTGGTGAGTTCATCATCGAACCGCGCGGCAATGGTGCGTTTGAGGTGACGATCAAAGCCGGGTGGAAGTTGCCGGCCGTGCTCCCGCTCGATCGCTTTCAGCATAGCGGGCAGAGCCATGCCCAGAAATCGCTCGGCGATCTCTTCTGTGCTGTAGGGGAACCCGGCCCTGGTCAGCTCAATCGCATCGCTGCTGCACGAAAGCACCTCGCTTTCGAGCAATACACCGTCGCAATCAAAGATAATGAGATCGGGCAACGGGCCGTTCAGCGTCAGGAATCAGGCGGTTGCAGCGAGCAGTTCGCTCTGTTCGGCGGCGACTTCCCAGCACCAGGCATCATCATCCTCGAACAGAGCCAACAGGAGCTTGTTGTTGAGGGCATGTCCCGAGCAGTAACCGTCGAAGGCGCCCAGGATCGGCGCTCCGGCCAGGGCCAAGTCACCGATCGCATCCAGGACCTTGTGGCGGGCAAACTCGTTCTCGTAGCGCAGGCCACCCTCGTTGAGGACCTTTTCACCACTGACGACAACGGCGTTGTCGAGCGAACCACCCAGAGCCAGACCGTTGGCGCGCAAACCATCGACCTCTTCCATCAGGCCGAACGTTCGCGCCCGCGCGATGTCGGACTTAAAGGCCTCGCGGTCGAGATCAAGCGATGCGCTCTGCGTCGCGATCTGGGGATTGTCATAGACGATCTCACAACGGAAGCTGCGGTCGCCCGAAGGAGAAAGCTGGGCGACACGATCGCCATCGCGGACCGAAACCTCGCGCAGCACACGCACACAACGGCGCGGCGCTTCAAGGACTTCGATCCCGGCGCATTCAATCAGAAAGACGAAAGCTTCCGAGCTGCCATCCATAATCGGCAGTTCGGGTCCATTGACTTCGATCATCACGTTATCGATGCCGCATCCGGCCAGTGCAGCCATGACGTGCTCGACCGTCGCCAGCGTCGCCCCGGAGGCATTACGCAGCGTCGTACACAGGAATGTGTCGGAAACCATATCGAAGCGTGCGGGGAAATGGCGTGCACCATTGCTCAGATCCGTGCGCTCAAACGCGATGCCACTGCCGGCCTCGGTGGGCTTCATCGTCATCACGGCCTTTTCGCCGGAATGGAGTCCGATGCCTGTGCAGGAGATCGGTGTCTTCAGTGTGGTCTGATACACGGCTGTGATTTGCCCGTTTGTTGTTCTGTCATTCCGGTGGCACGATCCGCCGGAATGTGGGTGCGAAAACTAAGGCTCATGCCCGGGTGCGGGCGAGCGCCTCGGAAGCTGGTCTAACAGGTTGCTTCCGAGGCGCTCAAGTCACTCTTTGTTACAGGGTGTTTCAGACTGAAATATCAATGATTTCAAAATCTTAAGACATCCCGCATCAGACTTTCTCAGTTCTTGTCACGGCGCAGGAAAGCAGGAATGTCGAGAACATCGTCCTCGACGCTCGAAACCTCCATGGCCGGCATCTGTGGCGCAGGTGCCCGAACGGGCGCCGGAGCAGGTGCCGGCCTTGCTTGCGGGGTCGGCTGCTGCACCATTGCCACTGGCTCGGGCTGCCTAACCGGTGCCTCAACTGCCGCTTCGACCGCCGCTTCGACCGTGGCCGGTTCAACGATCGGCTGTGCGACAGGTTCCGGCGTCGGCACAGGTGCCGGTGCCGGTTCGCTGACCGCTTCGACCCGTGCTTCCGGAGCAGGCTCGATGGCCGGTTCCTGACGGACCGGCTCACGATTTGCACGATTGGTCCCGGTCATACGCTCGAAGAACGAGGGACGGCGCGCTTCCTTACCGGCATTGTTAGCCAGTGCAGTCGAACCGAATGCGCTGGGCTGTGCCACTGTGACAGCGGGTTTGACCGGAGCCCGAACCGGCACCGGCGTGATGAAGGCATCGTTGCGCGCCGGCGCAGCTTCAGCAGGAGCGGGTTGCGCCTCTGCCTTGGGCTCCGAGCGTCCCAGGAACGAGAACGCCCGTGCAGGCTGAGCCTGCGGTGCAGGTGCGACCGGAGACGGAATGGGATCGAGCACAACCGGCTCGGGCGCCATCTCCACGACCGGCTCCACCATCAGTTCAGCATCTGGCTGCGCTGACGTGTCGAGCGCCAGACCGTGCTGGCCAACACGCCCCATCACCGGCATCCCGGCAGGTGCCGGACCACGGACGGACTGACCACCCTCGATCGCGGTCAGAGCAGGACGACCCGGTGTGTTGGCAACCAGACCTTCGGCCTCGATTCCGGTTGCCACCAGAGAGACACGCATGCTGCCGGCCATCGATTCATCAAACGCCGCACCAAAGATGATATTGGCGTCTGAATCGACTTCTTCGCGGATCCGATTTGCAGCTTCGTCGACCTCGAACAGGGTCATGTCACTGCCGCCTGTGATGTTGATGAGCACGCCACGGGCGCCCTTCATCGAGACCTCATCAAGCAGCGGATTGGCAATCGCGGCCTCAGCGGCCTCAAGCGCACGGTGTTCGCCGCCCGCCTCGCCGGTACCCATCATGGCTTTGCCCATTTCGCTCATCACGGTGCGAACATCGGCAAAGTCGAGATTAATCAGGCCAGGCTGGACCATCAGGTCGGTCACGCCACGCACGCCGGCATGCAGCACGTCATCGGCCATCTTGAACGCGTCCGCAAAGGTCGTCTTGTCGTTGGCGATGCGGAACAGGTTCTGGTTGGGAATGATGATCAGCGTATCGACATACTGCTGCAATTCCGCCATGCCTTCTTCAGCCAGACGCATGCGCTGCTGGCCTTCAAAGCTGAACGGCTTGGTCACGACACCGACCGTCAGCATCCCCTGCTCACGCGCGGCACGCGCCACGACAGGAGTTGCTCCGGTACCGGTGCCACCACCCATGCCGGCGGTGATGAAGACCATGTGCGAGCCGATCAGCTGCTCCATGATCTCTTCCATCGCCTCTTCGGCGGCGGCTTTGCCGATATCAGGGCGCGAACCGGCGCCCAGACCCTGCGTGATCGACACGCCGAGCTGAATCCGGCGCTCGGCCTGCGATTGGTCGATTGCCTGAGCATCGGTGTTGGCGACGACAAAATCGACGCCGTTCAATCCGCTCAGGATCATGTTGTTGACTGCGTTACCGCCAGCCCCACCAACACCAACAACGGTGATGCGTGGCTTTAGGCATTGGGTTTCGGGTAACCCGAGTTGAATTGTCATAGAAAAGCCTCCAGCACTAGAGTGACACCCATGATCCGACGGCCCGCCCGTCGGCACCTCAGGTTCGTCCGCCGGGCATTGCGGACGCCCATTACAAATTCTCCCTCAGCCACTGGCCCAGACGCCCGAAACGGCCAAACAGGCCGCCAGCGTTGTTCCAGTCACCAAATTCCAGTTCGTTCGGATCATGGCCGCGCGCGCCATAGCGCAGCAGGCCGGCACAGGTCGTGAAGGCCGGGCCTGCAGTTGCCTGCGCCAGGCCTTTGAGCCAGATCGGTTGTCCGGTGCGGACCTGCTTGCCAAGGATGTGGCCAGCTACGTCGCGCACGCCATGGAGCTGCGATGCGCCACCGGTCAATACCAGACGGCGACCGCCCAGCTTGTCGAGGCCGGCGTTGACGAGCTGGTTCCTGACCATCTCGAAGGTCTCTTCGATCCGCGGGCGAATGATGCTGGTCAGCATCGAACGCGGAACCTGGCTGGTATTGCCTTCGCCCTCACCGATCATCGGAACGTCGATCATCTCGCGCTCGTCGTCGGCACAACCCACCGCATTGCCGTAGAGCGTCTTCAGCCGTTCGGCCTTCTCCGCCGGGGTCGAGAGCACACGGGCGATGTCGTTGGTGACATGCTGGCCACCGACCGGGATGGCATCGACATGGATGCAATCGCTGTCAAAGAACACCGCGAAACTGGTTGTGCCGCCGCCCATGTCGATCACTGTGACACCGAGATCCATCTCGTCCTTCACAAGCGATGCCAGGGCCGATGCATAAGGCGTGCAGGCCCGGCCCGCGATATCCAGATGGCAGCGCGAGATGCAGGCTTCCAGATTGGTCAACGGACCTTCTGCAGCCGTCACCAGATGGACGTTGACGCCGAGCCGTTCACCGATCATGCCGCGCGGATCGCGAATGCCGCGATGACCATCGATGCTGTAACCGACCGGCATGGCATGCAGGACCGCCCGATCGACCGTGTCGATCGCATTACGGCTCTGGTGCATGACCCGGCGCAGATCGGCATCGCCGACTTCGTGGCCCGCGATCGTGACGTCGACTGCAACCGAACGCGAACGTGGCTGACCACCCGAGACGTTGATCCATGCCTGACGCAGGGTTTCCCCGGCCATCTCCTCGGCCGCGTTGACCGCTGCCGCAATGCACTGCTCGGCTGCTTCCATGTTGACGATCGTGCCGGCCTGGATGCCACGTGATGCCTGGCAGCCGATGCCGACAACGCGCAAACCACCGTTGTCATCCGTGCGTGCGACAAAACACACAACCTTGGTGCTGCCGATATCGACTGCTGCGATCAGTCCTGTGCGAGGCGAGGTCATGTGTCCTCACCATCGATCTCTTCGAGATCCATGCGCGCACGGGCATCAGGAGTCAGGCGCACGACGAGCCGGTCCGGGAAACGCAAATCAACCGCTTGAACGTCGCGCGCCAGCAACTGTTCGGTGTTGGCCATGTCGGCTAGGGCCAGCCATGCCTGTTCGAGATCATCTTCGGGAAGCTGAATATCGATCCCGTCATCGAGACGCAGGTTCCAGCGCCGCTGGCCAATCCGCATGGCGGCAGCGACACGCCGACGAAGCTCGGGAACACGTTCCATGACGGCAAGCAACTGCGCGGCGTGGCCCGGCGCATCCTGGCCCACCACCAGTAGAAGTCGGGCGAATTCCGAAGGCCTTGCGCCATCGATGACATGCCCTTCGGCATCCACCACCGAAATCTCACCATCGTTCTGCCACAGCGCGAGCGGACGGCGCTCGACCAGCGTGACGACCAAGCGGTCGGGAAGCTGGCGTTCGATCGTGACGTCGCGCACCCAGGGCAACACGGCGATACGCTCACGCGCGAGCGCGATGTCGAGCGCCAGCATGGCTTCGCCGATCTCGATGCCCAGGGCGTCGATCAGGCTTTGGCGGTCCGTGCGTTCACGCCCGGAAACCATCACGGTTTGCACGGACAATCCGGCCTCGGCTGTGAACTGCGTGAACGAGGTTTCCAGGTCCATCCAGCGCTCGCGTAACGACCCGTTTGCGATCGCCCAAGAGGAAAGACCGACCGCGAGAAGCACCGGAATGCCAAGCGGCAGGCAGCGGCGAAGCCCAGCCTTCCAGACAGCCTGTGGCTGGCGTTCGCGCGACGGAGTGCGTTTAGGGATCAGGCGTCGCATCGCGCCTCCTCCACCATCCAAGCCACCAGTTTGCCGAACGGGTAGCCAACATGGGCCGCCTGTTCGGGCACCAGAGACATGGGGGTCATGCCGGGTTGAGTGTTGATCTCCAGCATATAGAGAAGACCCGGCTCACCCTCGGTGTCGTCATAACGGAAGTCGGCGCGCGTGACGCCACGGCAGTCGAGTACTTCATGAGCACGGAGCGCCATCTCCAGGGCTTCTTGGTAGATCCCCGCATCAATCGGGGCCGGGATCACATGATGCGACCCGCCCTCGGTGTATTTGTTGCTGTAATCGTAGAAACCTGCCGGCGTGTGAATTTCCGTAACGGCAAGCGGTTTGCCGCCCATCACGGCAATCGAGAGTTCACGACCGGCAATGTAGCTTTCGACCAACACGTCATCGCCATATTTGAAGTCGTCTTCAATCAGGCGATCATCGTTGTCGTTCTGCCCGACAATGCGCACACCAACGCTGGAACCCTCGCTGTTGGGTTTCACCACAAAGGGACGCTCGACCGGCGAGGGCTGGCCTGCCTGGTCACCATGGGCAATCTTGCCCTGCGGACACCGGATACCGACCCCAAAGAAGAGGCGCTTGGCCGCCGCCTTGTTCATGGCCAGTGCCGAAGCCATGGGCCCGGAATGCGTATAGGGAAGCCCCATGATCTCGAGCAGACCCTGTATACAGCCATCTTCGCCATAGCGGCCATGGAGCGCGTTGAACACCACATCGGGCTGCTCTGGCAACCCACCAAGCACCTGGGCAATGTCACGGTCGACATCGATCCGCGTGACACGATAGCCCTCGCTTTCCAGTGCATCGGCGCATTCGCGTCCGCTCACCAGGGAGACTTCGCGCTCTGAGTTCCAGCCACCCATCAGGACTGCGACATGTTTGCTCATCGCGCGGCCCTCCGACTTGCCGGATGCCTGCCGATGCGCCGGATCTCCCATTCAAGGCGAACACCCTGGCTCTCGAAGACCCGACGGCGGACCTCCTCGCCCAGTTCTTCGAGTTCCGTTGCCGAAGCCTTGCCGCTGTTGATCAGGAAGTTGCAGTGACGCTCCGAAACCATTGCGTCACCACGGCGCAAACCGCGGCAACCCGCCGCATCGATCAGTTCCCAGGCCTTGGCGCCTGCAGGATTCTTGAAGGTGCTCCC
>JABIUG010000445.1 GCA_018700655.1 Rhodospirillaceae bacterium
GCCTCGCTGCTTGAGGGTTCGGTCCTGACCGAAACTGTTTTCTCCTGGCCCGGTATCGGTCAGTACATCACCAACGCGCTCTTCAACTCCGACATGAACGCGGTCATCGGCGGCACGATTGTCGTGGGCACCTGCTTTGTTGGCATCAACATGTTCTCGGACCTGCTCTACCGGCTGGTCGACCCAAGGACGCGCACATGAGCACCTTGCGCGCCTGGATCATGTCGGATGTGCCCAACAACGCCTGGCAGGCGCGGTGCCAGCGGGCGTGGTTTTCCTGGCTGGTGCTGAGCGCCAATCCGATTGCGATGATCGGTCTTTTCATTGTTGTTTCGCTCATCCTGATGGCGGGTTTTGCGCCCTGGCTCACCGGCGGTGACGGCATCGTGCAGGAGCTCCAGGATCGCCTGCTGCCGCCCAGCGCGGAACACTGGTTCGGGACCGATCAGCTTGGCCGCGACATCTTCGACCGGATCATCTGGGGTTCGCGCATCACGCTCTACATCATCGGGCTGGTCGCGGTCATCGTCGTGCCGATCGGCCTCGCGATCGGTGTGATCGCCGGTTACACCGGCGGCATCGTCGATCAGGCGCTGATGCGTTTTACCGATATTTTCCTGGCCTTCCCGCGCCTCATCCTGGCGCTAGCCTTTGTCTCCGCGCTGGGCCCCGGGATTGAAAACGCCGTGCTCGCGATCGCGCTGACGACCTGGTCGCCTTATGCCCGTATCGCGCGGGCCGAAGCGCTGACGATCCGCAACAGCGAATTCATCCTGGCCGCGCGCACGCAGGGTGCTTCGACCTTCCGCATCCTGTTCCGCCATGTCGTCCCGCTCTGTCTGTCCTCCATGATCGTGCGCCTGACACTCGATATGGCCGGCATCATCCTGACTGCTGCGGGCCTTGGTTTCCTGGGGCTGGGCGCACAGCCGCCCTCGCCGGAATGGGGCGCGATGATCTCGACCGGGCGGCAGTTCATCCTTGATCAGTGGTGGGTACCGACCATGCCGGGCCTGGCGATCCTCACCGTCAGCCTGGGTTTCAACCTGCTGGGTGACGGCCTGCGCGACATGCTTGACCCCAAGAACGCCAGCAAATGAACGACACTAGAAAACCACTGCTCGAGGTCGAGAACCTCTCGGTCACTTACCGCACGCCCAAGGGCCCGGTCGAGGCGGTGCGTGGCGTCAGCTTCGATCTCGGCCGCGAAAAGCTCGGCATTGTCGGGGAATCCGGATCAGGCAAATCCCAGACCGGGCGGGCCATCCTGGGCCTGACCGATCGCAACGGCACGGTTGCCGCCGACAAACTGCATTTCGGCGAAACCGACCTGCTCAACGCCGACAACCGCACGATGCGCGACATCCGGGGAAGCCGGATCTCGATGATCCTGCAGGATCCCAAATACAGCCTGAACCCGGTGATGAATGTCGGGCGCCAGATCGAGGAAGCCTTTCTGGTCCATCAGAAGTCGTCGCGGGCGGTGGCAAAGGAACGCACGCTGGAAATGCTGCGCATGGTCCGCATCCGCGATCCCGAACGGGTCTATCGCGCCTATCCCCATGAGCTTTCCGGCGGCATGGGCCAGCGTGTGATGATCGCGATGATGATGATTCCCGAACCCGACATCATCATCGCCGACGAGCCGACCTCCGCACTTGATGTCACGGTTTCGCTCCAGGTCCTGGCGATCCTCGATGACATGGTCACGCGCAACGGTACCGGCCTTATCTTCATCAGCCACGATCTCAATCTCGTGGCCTCGTTCTGCGACCGCGTGCTGATCATGTACGGTGGCCGGGTGGTCGAAACCTGCCGGGCCGATGAACTCGACAAGGCGCAGCATCCCTATACCCGCGGCCTGCTGAGCTGCCTGCCACGGCTCGATGGTCAGGACGATATCCTGCAGGTGCTCGATCGCGATCCCGCCTGGGCTCTGCTTGACGGTGAGACACCGTGATCGGAATCGAAGACCTCAACGTCGTCTTCGGGCGCCATCGTCGCGATGACGCCGTGCACGCCGTGCGTGACGTTTCGTTCTCTGTTGCCGAGGGCGAGAGCTACGGCCTGGTCGGCGAGTCCGGTTCGGGCAAATCGACCGTGCTGCGCGCCATCGCAGGCCTGATCGACGACTGGTCGGGCACGATCACGGTCGACGGCAAGGTCCAGGGTAAAAAGCGCTCGAAGGAATACCGCCGCCAGGTCCAGATGGTTTTCCAGGACCCCTATGGATCGCTCCATCCGCGCCATACGGTCGATCAGATTCTGAAAGAACCGCTCCAGATCCACAAGCTGCCGGTGACCGACCAGCGGATCATCGGCATTCTCGAAGAGGTCGGACTGGGTCCGTCCTTCCGGTTCCGTTTTCCCCACCAGCTTTCCGGCGGCCAGCGCCAGCGGATCTCGATCGCGCGCGCGCTGATCATGGAACCCTCGGTCCTGCTGCTCGACGAGCCGACCTCAGCACTTGATGTCTCGATCCAGGCCGAGATCCTCAACCTGCTCCAGCGTCTTCGGAAAGAACGCGGCCTGACCTATCTTCTGGTCAGCCACAACCTTGCGGTCGTCAGCCACATGTGCAGCCATCTCGCGGTCATGCGCTTAGGCGAAATCGTCGAGACCATCACCGTCGAACAGCTACGCGAACGCACCCCGACGCACCCCTACACCCGCCAGCTCGTCGAAGGCGCGCTGGGCTACAACCGCGACTTCGTCGCCCAGATCGTCGACGACCTGTAGGTCGGCCGAACACCAAACCACATAACATCGTCATATCCCGGCCTGACACACGGGTGTCCGGTTGAGTCTGGAACCGCTGCATCAAGTGGGGCCACGACAGGGCGGTGTTACCTGGTCGCCCGCGCCGCCAGACGTTCCTTGAAACCCACGGCCGCCATGGCGAAGCCGCCGCCCGAGCCGTCGATGAAGTGGACGTGTTCGCCCTGTTCCAGGTTGAACAGAAGGCAGGTCATCAGTGCGGTTCCGGCGGTATGGACGCCATAGATCAGATGGCCCCGCTGATACTCGCGTTCGAGATAGGCTTCGATGATCTCGGCCTGGTCGGGCGTGACGTCGAGCACGGTCCGCAAGACGCCGTCATACTTGCGAAAGTCGGTGTTGGCGCGCAGCTCGCCGCGGTATTTCGGGGCGTCGTAATCCCCGGCCTTTCTGTCAAAGGTCTCACACCAGGCCTGCACCAGCCCGGTGCCCAGGACCCACAGGACCTTTTTCCAGAGCGCGCCGCCACGGGCCAGCGCACGGGCTTCGCGCATCAACCCGGCCGGCGGCCACTTGAAGCGCATGGAGACCTGGTTGGCCGGTGCGCTGCTATCGAGGCTATGCCCCAGGATGCGGGCGATGTTGGCGAGTACGCTGCCCAGAACCGCACCCTGGGCCGGTGCATCGCTCCCCATGCCCTGGATCATCAGGGTCAGCATGCAGCCGTCGCGTGCCGTCAGTGGCTGCCAGCGGCAGGAAAGGCCTTCAAGGTCGGGCGGGCCACGCTCTGCCGAGGCCTCAAACAGCCAGCCGTCGCCGGGTTTGCCTGATTTGATCAGATCCTCGGCCCGTTCAGCACCGCCGCCTGCCAGCATGGCAAGATGGTTGCCGGGGCTCAGGCGATACTTGCGTATGGCAACATCGTGCCCGTCATGCCGAATGACGCAGACAGGAACCGCTCCAACCCGAAGCTCCAGACCATAAAGCGCGACCGACGCAGACTGCAGATCGAGCAACGCTTCCTTTGCTGCAGGCAGCAGGGATGCCGGGAGCACCATGGTCGCGCCGTCGCCGCCAAAGACAAACGGTATCTCGGTCGTGCCACAGGTGTTCAGGACCGAGGTGATTGTCGCTGCGCCGACCATGTTGACGTCCTTGTAACGCCCTGCGCGTATCGCCTTGGTCGAACCCACGACATCGGAAAGCAGCACGACCCAGTCATCGGGAACCGGCGTATAGGCCTCGAACCGGGTGACGTCGTCGAAGCTGTCGAAAGACGGCAGCGCCTCGTAGAACCCGTCGTCGCTCGCGGCCATCACCAGATCGGCTTGCCGCTGCCGGGCAGGCCGTAGTCGGCCCATTTGGCTGTGACTTCTTCGACCATGGCGTCGGTCATACGGATTTTGGTGCCCCATTCACGATCGGATTCGCCGGGGAGTTTGTTGGTAGCGTCCATGCCCAGCTTGCCGCCCAGGCCCGAGACCGGACTGGCGAAGTCGAGATAATCAATCGGCGTGTTTTCGATCACGGTGATATCGCGGGCAGGGTCCATGCGGGTCGAGATCGCCCACATCACATCCTTCCAGTCGCGCGCATCAATGTCGTCATCC
>JABIUG010000054.1 GCA_018700655.1 Rhodospirillaceae bacterium
CACCGGCCTGTTATGTCGACGGACCGGCAGAAGATACGGAATACGAGCTTTTCCAGGAAGATCTCGAACGCCTCGAGCCGCATATCGACTCCGCGATCAACCGCGTTCCGGCATTCGGTGAGGTCGGTGTGAAGCAGGTCTACAACGGTGCGATCTGTTACACGCCGGACGGCTCGCCGATCATCGGCCCGGCCTGGGATGTTCCGAATTTCTGGCTGAACGAAGGCCACAGCTTTGGCATCACTGCGGCAGGTGGCGCCGGCTGGCAGCTCGCCGAGTGGATCGTCGATGGCACGCCCACGATCGACATGATGGGCGTCGACCCGCGCCGCTTCGGTGACTACGCGACCAAATCCTATCTCGTGAAGAAAAACGAAGAGGCCTATGCCAACGTCTTCACGACCCACTATCCCGATGAAGAACGCGAAGCCGCGCGCCCGCTGCGCACGTTCCCCTGCTACGACAGGCTGAAAGCCCACGGTGCGGTGTTTGGTTCAGTGTTCGGCTGGGAACGTGCCAACTGGTTCGCCCCTGAAGGCGTGGCCCAGGAAGACGACTGGTCGTTCCGCCGCTCAAAGTGGTTCGAGCATGTCGGCAACGAGGTCCGCAATACGCATGAAAACGTCGGCATCCTCGATATGTCGGCCTTTGCGAAGTGCCGCATCTCGGGGCCCGGTGCCGAAGTGTTCCTTGATGGCATGATCGCCAACAAACTCCCCAAGACGATCGGGCGTGTCGGTCTGGTCCACTCGCTTACCGATCTGGGTGGCGTGCATTCGGAGTTCACGATCCGCCGCGAAAGTGCCGATAGTTTCTACATCGTGAGCGCCGGCGCGACCCAGCGTCTGGACCACGATTGGATCAAGAAGCACATGCCCGATGATGGCTCCGTGCGTTACGACCATCTGACCAACCAGATGGGCGTGCTGGTGATTGCCGGACCGAAGTCGCGTGAGTTGCTGTCGCGCATCACGCGGGATGATCTTTCCAACGATGCCTTCAAGTGGCTCTCGGGCCGCTGGGTTGATATTGGCCTGGCGCCTGCGCTGGCGATCCGCATGAACTTTGTCGGCGAGCTTGGCTGGGAACTGCACCATCCCGTCGAGTATCAGAACCACATCTTCGATGCGGTCATGGAAGCCGGCGCCGATCTCGGCATCAAGCCCTTCGGTATCCGCGCGATGGACGCCATGCGTCTGGAGAAATCTTACAAGCTGGTGGGTCGCGAGATGTCGATCGAGTACGCCGCGCTTGAGAGTGGGCTCGATCGTTTCGTCCACCTCAACAAGGGTGAGTTCAAGGGCCGCCAGGGCCTGACCGAATGGCAGCAGCGCGGCTTCGGCAATACCTTCGTGACCATGATCGTGCATGACGTGAAGGATGCCGACGTGCTGGGCAACAACCCGATCTACAGCAATGGTGATCTGGTCGGTCGCGCGACCTCGGGCGGGTTCGGTTACCGCCTCAACGAATCGATGGCGCTGGCCATGGTGAAGCCTGAGGTTTCCGCGGTGGGCACCAAACTCACCATCGAGATCCTGTGTGAAACCTTCAACGCCACGATCTGCGAGGAATCGCCGTTCGATCCCAAGAACGAACGCCTCCGCGCCTGACGTGATGATGGTGATGCGGGCCAAGCCGCCAGATGGGGGTTTGGTCCATCGTCTCCCGATACGTGGCAACGCACTTCTGTTGCGGATCGATGCCGGTTGTTGAGACGGGCGCTCTGGATGCATGATCTGCCGGGGTCGTGCTTTGGACCAATTTGCCAGGGGTGAACACTCATGACCGACAAGGTCCTTCGAATTCACGTCCTGCCAGACTTCGAGATCGACATCGTGCCTGCTCCGGTCACGCGTGCCTGGATGGATGCAACACCAGATCGCCACGCCTACCGTTGTTTGCCGCTCAACATCGCCAATGCCTATGGTTGGCAAATCCTTAATCCGTCGTCGTTTCGCGTGCGCTGGGATGGCGGGAGCGGCCGGGAAGCGTTGACGATTGACGGTGGAACGGAGGGTGAGCGCTTGCCGGCGAACTCACATTTCGGCTCCGGCATCGTCACTTTCCGCGTACCTGCGTTGATCACGACGCCGCCGGGATATGCAACCTTCGTAACCGGGCCGTTCAACGGATCCAAGGATGGCGCAAGTGCGCTGTCGGGCGTGGTCGAGACGGACTGGCTACCCTTCACCTTCACGATGAACTGGCAACTCCAGAGGGTTGACCAGTGGGTCGCCTTCGAGAAAGGAGAGCCCTTCTGCATGTTCTTTCCCGTGCGTCTGGATGAAATCGAAAGCTGGAAGCTGGAGATCGCCGAGCTGACCGATGACGCTGAGCTGTTTGCCCAGTACCGGGGTTATGCCAGGTCGCGAACGGCCTTCATCGCTGACCTGATGGCCAACCGCACCGCCAAACCGCGCGACGAATGGCAGAAGCACTACCTGCAGGGGCAGTTTGGTGATGCCAGGGCGGTCGAGCACAGAACGTCGCTCAAGCTCGCTGCGCCCGTTCGCAAGAAGCCGTCCGGCGGCTGAAACTCTGAACGGCAGGTGGTCGCAGATTTTCGTACAAATCATATCGTATATTAGTGCAACGCTGGGCCCTATATTCGGCAATCGCACGTGACAATGTGCATGGGGTACATCGTGTCGAAACTGGGAGCGTCAAACATGTCTGCATTCGAGAACGCCAAGAAATTCTTTCATGCCTGCGGCATTTGAGGGCTGGGAAGGCTGCAAACAATACGCCGCCGAGGGTGCCGTGTTCGGGGCAGTGCGAGGCCTTGGCCGACATCACGACCCTGGAGGCTTACACCGAGTGGATGGCTGGCCTGGGCAAGGGGCCGCGGGTCGGCTGCAGCTACGCCATCAACGGCGGGTTGGGACGAGGAAAACCGTATGGCAGTGTTCTTCGCGACCATCACCGGCAGTGATAACGGCGAGGGTGGCCCTGTGCCGCCGACCGGCAAGGAAACTCAGACCGACTACGTCTATGCCTGCAAGATGAACGCCGACGACAAGGTCGAGGCCATGACCAAGGTCTGGAACGTAAGCTGGACCCTGCGCGATCTCGGCTGGGCGGCTTAAGCCAGGCTAACTGTTCTTTTGGCTTGCGAAGTGCTGATGGTGAGATGTTATGTCATAACAATACACCATCGGTTTGCTTCCATGCCTGAATCTCACAGCGCGGCGTTGCCGCACAATGCCGCGCTCGTACATGACTTTCTCCACCTTCACGACGGCCCGGCCACCGCCTATCAAATTCTGGATGGGCTGAGGTCCTGCCGGGTCTGTGCGCCCCTGACCGTTTACCGCGCGCTGGAACAGCTTGTCGCGCACGGGCTCGCGCACTGCGTCGAATCGCTGAACGTTTTTGTCGCCTGTTCCCATCCGCGCCATGCAGAGGGCAGCCTTGTGACCATGGCTTGCGCGCCTGATCAGGGTGCACAGCCACATCCGATTCTCAACCATCGCTCTATCTGATATCGAGCTGCCATGTTGCGTCGCGTTCTTGTCCTCTTCCTCTTTGTCATCGCCGCTTCACTGGCTGTCGCGCGTGGTGTGGAGGCGCACCCGCATGCCTGGGTCGATCTCAGGAGTTCGCCCGTATTCGATGCGGATGGTCTTATCATCGGGATCGAGCAGACGTGGTACTTCGATATTTACTATTCGTACTTCATCGTCGATGAACTCGAAGCGTCGGGCGGTGTGACGGACGACGCCCTTGCGACCGTCGCAGCCGAGAACATGGCGCAACTGGCACCTTTCGGTTACTTCAACGATGCTCGCACGGGAGCCCTGAAAGTCGCCCTGGGCGAAGCTGATTCGGTCGAAACCGGGATTGATGACGAAAGAATCTGGATGCGGTTCATCGTTCCCCTGGAGCGACCGATTGTTCCGACTTCCGAAGCCTTTCGGTATTCCATTTATGATCCAACCTACTACGCCGAGATGCTTCACTTCGACGAAGAGCCGATCATGTTGATTGGCGATGTCCCGGAGGGTTGTGGTGCCTTGCTCGCGTCACCTTCACCGACGTTTGAAGCGGTTGAACTCGCGGCGGCGCTTGATGTCGATCAGTCCGGGGGAGACGGCCTGGGACTTCTGTTCTCCGAGTGGATTTCGGTCTCCTGCTGAAGGGGCAACAGGGCTCCCGGCTCATTCCTGCAGTTGCGGTGATCGGCGTGGTTGCAATGGTTGTCGCTGTGGTGATCGCTTCCGGGCAATGGGGTAACGGAGTCCTTTGGGTCCAGGCGCAGCAGCGAATCTTCTTCGATGCGCTCACAAGCGTGATGGAAGCCATTCGGGATCAAGGCGCTGTGGCGGCCTGGTCGCTGATCGGCCTCAGTTTTCTTTATGGCGTCTTTCATGCGGTTGGGCCGGGGCATGGCAAGACTGTCGTCGCGACCTACCTGTTGACACAGCGCAGCGATCTCATCCGGGGGCTCGGGCTCACAGCGATGGCGGCCTTTTTCCAGGGGCTTACGGCTATCGTTGCAGTTGAGGTCACGGTGTTGGTTCTAGAGATTCCTCTCCGGCGGGCTCGCGGTGTCGCCGACGATCTCGAAGTGCTGAGTTACGGTCTGGTTGTTGTCATTGGTCTTTTTCTGGTGATCGGAGCGTTGCGTCACCTGGTGGGGCATGGCCATCACCATCATCATGGTTTGGATGCAGATGCAGCCGGCGAGCGAGCAGGCTGGGGCTGGCGGAAGTTGGCCGCTGTGGCCTTTGCGATTGGCCTGCGTCCG
>JABIUG010000446.1 GCA_018700655.1 Rhodospirillaceae bacterium
AATTGCTGTCGGCACTGGCCTGGGGCATGAGGACGAGGGGATACGCGAAGCCCACAGTGAGCAGCGCAAACAGCGGGATGTACCCGAAGAGGCTTTGCCCGGCTCGAGTTGTTGGCTGTCCCAGCCCACCCTCCGCGGATGCCGCGTTCGTGCCCGAGAGGAGCTCCTCGCCGCCTTCGGCGAGCTCCTCGAGCACGTCAAGGCGCCAGCCGCCCTCGACCCGGTTCCCGAACCCCAGTTGGGTGCCGGAGCGGCGTGAAGATCCTCGTCGTCCGCGGTAAGAACCTCGCGAGCCTCGCGGGGAGCTTCGAGATTGCGTTTGACGCCCCTCCCCTCGAGGGATCGGGCCTCTTCGTGATTAGCGGCCCGACCGGCGCTGGCAAGAGCACGATACTTGACGCGATTTGCCTGGCCCTCTTCGACCGAACCCCACGACTGGGGGGACGCGGCCGCACGGTGGGCTTCACCGCCGAGCACGATCGCGCTGTGCTCAGCAGCGCAGACCCCCGGAGCCTCCTCCGGCGTGGCGCGGTCGAGGCCATGGCAGAGGTCGGCCCCGGCGGTCACTTTTTCGGCACCAGCCACACGCTCGAACGCTACGAAAACGCCTTTTACAGCCCCCTTGTGAGCGACTGGCGCAACTTCGAGACCTGGCAGGAAGCAGGCAGCCCGACCACCGCCCAGAACGCGAATCGGGTGTGGAAGCAGCTTCTTGGCGACTATCGGGAACCGCCAATCGACCCTGCAATCGCCGAGGAACTCGAAGCCTTCGTTATTCGGCGAAAAGCTGAGATCGCAGCAAACCCTGTCTGATTCGCACTAACAGAGGCGTCCCAAAACAAGATTTTCCTTGTCTGGCGGGCGAATTGGGGCACGATATTGGGGTGTTCAGGTCGCGTAGCTTTGACACGGCAGTTCGCAGCGCTGGGTTGCGGGCGGCAACGCCCCTGAATGTTGTACCTTGGGTTGTTCGGGCCGGCATGAGCCGAGTCGGTCGGGCCGGATGGAGTCCGGAGTTCGATGTCTGACCATTACGGATCAGGTTCGCAGGGCGAGCGCACCAATGTCACCGCCACCGTCAAGTGGTTCAACACCACCAAGGGCTTTGGCTTCGTTCAGATCACACCGAACGAACCCGACGTCTTCGTCCACGCCACTGTGGTTTCCCAGGCAGGCGCGATGGACCTGCCCAACGGCGCAACCATCGAATGCGACATTGCAGAGGCCGAACGCGGCCTGCAGGTCACGCATATCCATCGGATCGATCTATCGACCGCCGAACAGCCCGGCTTCGGCGGCGGGGGCGACCATGCTCCACGCGCCAGCCACGACCGCAGCGGTTTCGACCATGGCGGTGGCGAGGAGCACGAATCCGAAGGTATGGTGAAGTTCTTTGATTCGAACAAGGGGTTCGGTTTCGTCGTGCCCGATGACGGCGGTCGCGACATCTTTGTACCGGGCCGCGTCTTGCCCAAGACCGGCGTGGTCAGGCTTGAACCCAACCAGCGCGTTCACATCAAATGGCACGAAGGCGACAAGGGCCCGCTCGCAACCTGGGTCGAGCTGATCTGATCTGACCCAGAGCAAATCCCGATCTGATTGAATCGCTACGCGATGCGATCAAATCGTGTGAATCCGCCCTAATAAACGTCGAGATAACGTTGCCGGTCGAGATCGGCAACATGACGGGCAAAGACATTTGCTTCGTGACGCCTGGTCTCTGCAAACCAATCGATAAAGGCGTCACCGAATATCTCGCGGGCGTGCTGTGAACGGTCGAGCCTGTCGGCGGCTTCGGTCAGATCGCGCGGCAGATGGAGATGAGGCGGGGTATTCTCCGGGGTGACTTCACCAACTGCCGGCTCGCCGGGATCAATCGCGTTTTCGATTCCCCAAAGGCCGGCGCCCAGGCATTGGGCCAGCACCAGATGGGGATTGGCATCGGCCGCGGGAATGCGGAACTCGACGCGGGTGACACCAGGTTCGCCGGTGATCACACGGACTGCGCAAGTCCGGTTCTGGATGCCCCAGCTTGCGGTGATCGGCGCCCAGATGCCCGGAACCATGCGCCGGTAGGCGTTGGCCGTATGGCTGCACATCGCGACCGTTTCCGGCACCATGCCGACCAGTCCCCCGACAAAATGGCGCAGGGTCGCCGAGATGCCATCGGGTGCATCGGGATCGAAAAAGACGTGGTCACCCTCGGCGCTCTGCAGCGAGATATGGGTATGGCCGGACTGGCCGTTGGTTTCGTTCGACCACTTCGCCATGAAGGTCGCCATCAGGCCCTGGCGTTCGCAATGGGCTTTGGTGAATGCCTTGAAGAGGCCCGCGTTGTCGGCCGCGACGAGGCCCTCAGCTGGCTTGAGCGGGGTCTCGACACAGCCCGGACCCTGCTCGGTGTGGATCGAATCAAACTTGATTCCAAGCGGAGACAGGGTTGCCTCAAGCCCGGCGAAGAACTCGTGCGCAATCGCCGGGACCATCGAATAGGTGTGGTTGCCGGGCTGCCAGGAAACCAGATTGTTGTAATCTTTGGCCCGCACGCTGGCCGGCGTCTCTTCGAGCAGGAAATACTCGTATTCGAACCCGGCCGTCACCGTAAGACCCATCTCCGCCGCCTTGGCCAGCTGTTCTTTCAGCAGGCCCCTGGGCGACAGCTTTCCGACTTCGCCGGCGAAATCGGCAATAAAGACGGCTTCACCGTCGGCAAAAGGGAAGATGCGGCCGGTGTTTGGATCGATCGGCGAAGGCACGTCGGCCCAGTCGCCCTGGCGATAGGGAACCTCGGCGACATCCCAGTTGTAGAGCACCTTGCAGAACTCATAGCCATGAGCCAGCAGCTTCAGGAACTTGTCGGTCGGAACACGCTTGAGCCGGAAGCGGCTGTCGATATCGAAGATTCCGATATGGACCGCGTTGATCGCCTGGCCCTGAAGTTGGGCTGCAATTGCTTCGACGACTTCCGGATCAGTCGCTGCGCTCACTTGGGCGCGTCTCCGAAGAGCCAGGATGCCGGTGCCGGAACCGCCTGGTCCTTACCAAGCCAGGTCAAGCCCTTGACGCAGCGCATGATGAACCAGACCGCAGTCAGCAGGCCCGTCAGGAAACCGATGAGGGCAAAGACAAGGGCGAGCGAGATCAGCCCGAACAGGATCGATATCCAGAAGGTTCTGATCAGGAACTGATAGTGGCTCTGAAGCCCCGGCGATGCTTCATCGCGCGATACATAGGCCATGATGACACCGATCAGCG
>JABIUG010000447.1 GCA_018700655.1 Rhodospirillaceae bacterium
ATCGTCGTTGTCGACCAGCAAGATGGGCTGGGCTTCGGCGCCGTCTGTCCCGGTGCCATGGGGCAGGAAACTCGCGGCATCATAGGTCCACAGCATGGGGTTGAGCTGGTCGACCCGTTCAGTCGAACCGGCCACCACCAGCGCCCTCATGCCGCGTTCCAGGGCCTTTTCCAGGAGCTTCGGCAGGGCGCGTTCCAGCGGAGTCTGCTGGAGATGGTAGAATCCGATCTCGGTCATGGCTGGGCGAAAAACCCTCCGGAGTTTCCGAACTTCTCCCTCCCCTCAGCGGGGAGAGGGAGAACACATCGAAAAGGCTGCAGACGTCCTCACGCTTCCCAATTGTCGGCGACGAAGCGGTCGAGCAGGCGCACGCCGTAACCGGTCGCGCCCTTGGGCGTGATGGCTTCGTCACCCTTGGTCCAGGCCGTACCGGCGATATCGAGATGGGCCCAGGGCGTGCCTTCGACGAAGCGCTGCAGCAGGATTGCACCGGCGGTCGAACCAGCTTCGCGGCCCTTGCCGACGTTTTTCATGTCGGCGATGTCGGAATTGATGTCCTTGTCATAACGATCGCCCAGCGGCAGACGCCAGAGCTCTTCCTTGACCGCATCACCAGCCGCGATGAGGTCTGCGGCAAGCGCATCGTCGTTGCTGAAGATACCGGCCTTGTAGGTTCCCAGAGCAACCATGACGGCCCCGGTCAGGGTCGCGAGATCGATCACCTGCTTGGGCTTGAAGGTTTTTACCGTGTAATAGAGCGCATCGGCCAGAACCAGCCTGCCTTCGGCATCGGTGTTGATCACCTCGATCGTCTGCCCCGACATGGTCGTGACGACATCGCCTGGACGCTGCGCATTGTGCGAGGGCATGTTTTCAACGCAACCGATCACGCCGACTACATTGGCCTTGGCACCGCGCGCAGCCAGGGCATGCATCAGGCCGGTAACGCAGCCTGCGCCGGCCATATCGAACTTCATTTCTTCCATGCCGGCACCGGGCTTGAGCGAAATGCCGCCGGTGTCGAAACAGACACCCTTGCCGACAATCGCCAGCCAGGGGTCGCCCTCGGCACCGCCCTGCCAGCGCATAGTGACAAGCTGGCTTTCTCTCTCGCTGCCCTGTCCGACGCCGAGCAGAGCGCCCATGCCGAGTTCTGCCATTTTGGCTTCGCCCAGAACGTCGACGTCAACGCCGACGGCCGAGAGTTCGCTGGCGCGGCGGGCAAATTCGGTCGGGAACAGCGTGTTGGCAGGTTCGCTGACGAGATCACGGGTGAGCGTGACGCCATCGGCGAGATGGCCCAGGCGGGCAAGCTTTTCTTCGGCCCCGGTCAGATCATCGGCAACCAGTGTGATCTTGGTCAGGGTATGGCGGTCCTCGTCCTTGATCTTGGTGCGGTAGTTGTCAAAGCGATAACTCCTCAGGCTGGCGCCATGGGCGAAATCACAGACATTGAGGACATCCGACGTCGGGATCGCGACGTGACGGGCGCCGATTTTGTCGAGATGGGCGCTGGCCATGCCGCCGAGATACTGCCGGTCAACCGGCTGGTAGACCGAGTAATCGCCCGTACCAACAGCAACGATCCGCTCCAGCCCCATGCTTTCGGGCGGCAGGATGTCCATCATTTGGCCTTTATTGCCCTTGAACTTGCCGGTCTTGACGGCACGCGAGATCGCGCCGCCGGCCTGGCTGTCTACCGGTTCGGCCGAGGGAAAGAGCTGTCGTCCCTCCCCAACGGCGACCACGATGGTGTCGGCATCATCGGGAAAGGAAGTGGCGAGGGCGATTTCCATGGCAGTCTCTCCGTTCAGGCGGCTCTTTTCGGGGCGCTGACTTTAACGCATCACCGCTCGTTGTGAAGGGTCGAAAATCTCGTGAGAAGCGCAGAAAACCGCCCCTCCTCGCTGACTTATCACCATGTTTGGCGTATAGTTTCACGTCTTCGAACGTTTCACCTTCACTTATCCCAACGACGAGGCGCGAGTACGGCGCGTGCGTGAGCATACGGTTTACATCCTGAAACACCTTCTGGGCACGGCGACCGGCGTCACCGTGGCGCTGGCTGGTGTCGTCTGGCTCAGCCAATCGTTGCGCTTCCTTGACTTCATCATCAACAAGGGATTGTCGGTCTTCAGTTTCCTGCGCCTGACCCTGTTGCTGATGCCATCGGTGCTGACCGTGATCATCCCGATCGCAGCACTATGCTCCGTGATCTATACCTACAATCGCCTGACCACGGACCGCGAACTGATCGTGCTGCGCGCTGTCGGAATCAGCCATTGGGGCCTGGCCAAGCCGGTCTTTGCCCTGGGCGCGATCTGTGTCGCTATCGGCTTCCTGCTTTCGCTGGTTCTGATGCCCGCAGGCTTCCGCGCCTTCAAGGACGAGCAAACCGTGTTGCGCACAAACTTCTCCCATGTCCTGCTGCAGGAAGGCGTGTTCAACAACATGATGGACGAGTTGACCATCTATGTCCGGACGCGCGACGACGACGGCAAACTGCTGGGCATCCTGGTACATGACAGCCGTGATCCCCAGCAAGCCGTCACCATGATGGCCGAATGGGGCGCGCTGGTTGCGGGGCCTGCCGGGCCGATGTTCATTCTGGGCGAAGGCAACCGGCAGGAGGTCTCGACCGAAAACCGCACGCTGCGCATGCTCTATTTCGACAGTTATACGCTCGACCTGTCGCCCCTGGCCGAGACACCGGGTGAGCGTCATCGCGAGCCCAAGGAACGTTACCTCCACGAGTTGTTGAAAGAGCCCGAGACCGGCAGCGAACGCGAACACCGCGACGAGTTGCTGGCCGAAGCCCACCGCAGGATCGTGACACCATTGAATGCCATCGCACTTTCGCTGATCGGCCTGGCGGCCATGATCGCGGGCGAATTTGACCGCAGGCGGCAATGGCCAAGGATCGCCTGGGGCATTTCCGGCGGCCTGATCTATATCGGACTGTCGTTTGCGCTTGCCGGACTGATCGTCAAGACCCCGGTCATGGTCAGCGTCTATTACGGCTTTCCACTGTTCACCTCTGTGGTTGCGCTTTTCATCATGACGCGTCACCGCATTGCCTGGCCGTGGCGTCGCCCGCTGGCCGCCACAGGGCAGGCCTGACAACGCATGCGCATTTCACTGATCCTCTCGCGCTACATCGCACGACGTTTTCTGTCGTCCATTGTGCTTGTCTTTGGCGTCGTCGTAGCGGTCGCGTTTCTGATCGACGTCGTGAACCTGGGCGACCGTGCCTCATCGCGCGAAGAAGCCGGCTTCGGCCTTGTTCTGGAAATGGCCCTGCTGCGCATTCCGTTCCTGACACAGAAGGTTCTGCCCTTTGCCATGCTGTTTGGCACGATGCTGACCTATATCTGGCTGACCAGGAGTAACGAACTGGTTGTGACCCGTGCAGCCGGTGTCTCTGCATGGCAGTTCCTGCTTCCCTCTCTGGCGATAGCACTGCTGCTGGGCGCATTTGTCATCACCGTGTTCAACCCTCTGGCTTCAGCCATGGTTTCGCGTTTCGAGCAGCTCGAAAACCAGTACCTGCGCGGACAAAGCAGCCTGTTGGCGGTCTCGCCCAGCGGGCTCTGGCTGCGCGAGGGCGATGGCAACCGGCAGTTCGTGATCCATGCCAACCGGGTCTCTGCGAGTGGTGCCGATCTCGGTGAGGTCATCATTTTCGCGTTCGAGGACGACGATCGTTTTGTTGAACGGATCGACGCCGAACGCGCCCTCCTGCGCGATGGTTACTGGGATCTGGAGAACGTCCTCGTCACGCGGCCCGATGCAACGGCCGAGACCTTCGAGGCTCTCGAAGTCCCCACGGATCTGACGGTTCCGCGCATCCAGAACAGCTTCGCCTCGCCTGAAACCATGTCCTTCTGGGACCTGCCTGGTTTCATCAACACCATGGAAGAGGCCGGATTTTCGGCCCTGCGCCACAAAATCCACTGGCACTCAATCCTTGCGATCCCCTTGTTGCTGGCGGCCATGGTGCTCGTCGCTGCGACGTTTTCACTGCGCCTGACACGACGCGGGCGGCTGGGACTCTTCATTCTTGCGGGGCTGGGCTCGGGGTTTCAGCTCTATTTTCTCTCTGATATCTCCCTGGCACTGGGGATGTCGGGCAGCCTGCCGCCCATTCTTTCGGCCTGGGCACCGGCAGCGATCTTCGCAATGATCGGCAGCGCCCTGCTGTTTCACATGGAGGACGGCTGATGGCCGCCCGCCTGCTTGTGATCCTGCTGCTCGCGCTCGCCGTGGCAGCCCCCCCTGCCCGCGCGCAGGATGACACAGCAAACATCATCGTGATGCAGGCCGACGAAGTCCGTTACGACGACATCAACGGGATCACCACGGCCACCGGCTCGGTCGAGTTCGCGCATCAGGGCCGTATCCTTCAGGCCGACAATGTGACCTACAACGAGCCTGCCGACCTGGTGATCGCGACGGGCAATGTCGTGCTGGTTGAACCGACCGGTGAAGTCTTATTTTCCGAATATGCCGAAATGACCGGCGATCTGCGCGAAGGCTTGATTCGGGGTATCCAGATTCTGCTGGCCGAAAACGCCCGCCTGGCGGCCAATGGCGCCCGGCGGATCGACGGTCGCATCACGGAAATGAGCAAGGCGGTCTATAGCCCCTGCGAACTGTGCGAAGACAGCCTCAATCATTCGCCCTTCTGGCAGATCAAGGCGCGCCGGGTGATCCATGACGAAGCGCTGCAGGATCTGATCTATTACGACGCGACCCTGGAGCTTTTTGGTGTCCCGGTCGTCTACACACCCTATCTGCGTCACCCCGACCCGACCGTCGAGCGGCGCACGGGCTTTCTGACGCCGCAATACGGTTCGAGCAGCACGTTGGGCTACAACCTCCTCGTCCCCTATTATTTCGATCTTGCGCCCAACCGTGACTTCACCTTCGCCCCGCTCGTTACGGAAGACGAAGGCGTCGTTCTGTTTGGCGAGTATCGCGAGCGGACCGAAACCGGAACCTATGTTCTCGATGGATCAATCACCTATACCGACGCGCGCGACAACACAGGCCAGAAAACCGGTGGCGATGAAGAACGCTGGCATCTGAAGGCCGAAGGTCTTTGGCATTATGACCAGACCTGGCAATACGGCTTCGATCTCTATCGCAGCTCAGACGACACCTACCTGTCACGCTACAGTATCAATGATGCCGATACGCTTACATCGGACCTTTTTGCCGAGGGTTTTCGCGGCAGATCCTATGCCTCCGCATTCGGTTACGCGTTCCAGGGCCTGCGCCCCGATGAAGTTCAAGGAGAAATTCCGTTAGTCGCCCCACTGCTAGACTACAACATGGTGACCGATCCAGATGAGGACGGCAGCTTCTTCACGATCGACGCCAATACCCTTGCTCTCACCCGCAATGATGGCACCGACAGTCGCAGGCTATCGTTCGAGGCTGGCTGGGAACGCCCGTTTCTGACCGATGGCGGCCATCTGTTTATCTATCGCGCTTCGCTGCGCGGCGACGCTTATCAGGTCGACGACGTGCAATTGGGCAACGGGCTTCCCGATTATTCCGGCTTTGTCGGCCGGGTGATTCCCCAGACTTCCCTGGAATGGCGTTATCCACTTCAGCGTCAAAGCGGCTCAATGCAACAATTGGTCGAACCAATCGTGATGACGGTGTTGAGCCCCAATGGTGGCAATCCCGCGGAAATTCCAAACGAGGACAGCCAGGATTTCGAATTCGATGACGTCAATCTCTTCAGCGAGAACCGGTTTCCAGGTCTGGACCGTGTCGAAGGGGGCCTGCGGATCAATTATGGGCTGCGGATGGGTGTCTATGGCTACGGCGGTGGCCGAAGCGAATTTCTGATCGGTCAGGTCTGGCATGCCCAGGATGACGACACCTTTGGACCACAAAGCGGTCTGGACGGACATTTCTCCGATTTCGTAGGACGTGTTCTCATCAGTCCCGGACGATATGTCGACCTGCTCTATCGCTTTCGCCTGTCGAATGATGACCTCAGCTTCCGCCGTTCGGAGCTGGGTTTCTCGGTCGGTCTCGACTGGATGAAACTGAGCGGCAATTACATTCGCCTGGAAGACGCCCCCATCAACGTGGTCGACACCAGCGATGCGCGCGAACAGTTCAACTTGCGGGCATCAACTGAAATTCTGGAAGAATGGACATTACAGGCCGACTGGCGTCAGGATCTTTCAGGTGGCGGGACGATTTCATACGGCGGCTCCCTGACATACGAAAACGAGTGCATCGCAATCACCGGGCGAGGCGAACGGAATTTTACCGACAACATCGGAATCGATCCGGAAACCGTGATTTTCCTCACCCTGAAACTCAAGACGCTGGGCTGAACCGGGCATGACACAACAACTCACGGGCGACGGCCTGTCAGATTTCTGTCTTCAGCGCCCGCGTGCCGTGACCGCCAAGTTTGCACAAGGTCATCAAACCGCCTTGATTTCGAGTGCTCTGTCTCGCATGGTCCGCCGATCTTACAAAGCTGCAACATGACCCGACCCTTTCGCTTCCTTACGTTTGTATTTCTTGCCCTTTCGGTCTGGACCGGAAGCTGCATCACGACGCCGAGCGCCCGCGCCCAAGACGCCGGGCGGATCGCAGCCGTGGTCAACGAAGATGCCATCACCCTGCTCGACGTGTTCGAGCGGATGAACATCATCATTGCAACCTCCGGCATCGAAGTTGCGGCCGATACCCGGCAGCGTTTGTTGCCCCAGGTGCTGCGCACGCTTATCGACGAGAAGCTGCAAATGCAGGAAGGCGCGCGTGCCGGCCTGGACGATGTCATTCTGGACTTCCAACAGGCCTACAAGATTGTGGAGCAGAATCTCGGGTTGAATCAGGGACAAATGCTCCCCTTCTTCGAGTTCAACAATCTCAGCCTTGAATCGCTAAACGCACAGCTCACGGCCGAAGTGATCTGGAGCGAGCTCGTAAACCAGCGCATGCGCAGCGAAGAGATCACCGACGAAGACATCGAAGACGAACTCGACCGCCTGCGCGCGGCGGTCGACCAGCCCGCCTATCTGCTGGCCGAGATATTCCTGTCGGTTGACGATCCTTCGAAAGAGCCCGAGATCGAGGGCAACATGTGGCGTCTGCGCGATGCCATCGAGGCCGGCGCGAGCTTCCCGGCCATCGCACAGCAGTTTTCACAAAGTGCCAGCCGTCTTGATGGCGGCGACATCGGCTGGATTGTGGAGAGTCAGCTTTCCGAAGACCTGCTCGCTGTCGTCCCGCTGCTAGCGCGAGGCCAGCTTTCAGAACCTATTCGTGTCATCGGCGGGTTTGCGATGATCCTGATGCGCCAGGTTCGCGTCGGTTTCGAGGCCAGCCAGGACGATGCGCAATTGTTGCTGCGCCAGATCACCTTTCCCGTCGAAGAGGGTGAAGCAGATGATGCCTTCAGCCAGCGCGCCGTCGTCGCTGCAAGCGCGATCGGTTCCTGTGATGATCTCGACGCCTTGGCCGAAGCCGATCCCACAATTTCTGTTGGTTCTCCGATCCCCATCCAGCTGGGCGCGCTTCAACCGATCTTCCAGGACGCGGTCGCACCGCTGGCCGTCGGTGAAGCCAGCGAACCGATTCAGACCGCCCAGGGGTTTGTCGTGATTGTCGTGTGCGAACGTGGAGAATCAACAACCGGGCTTCCGCCACGCGACGAGATTCTTCGAGTGCTGGAATCGGAGCAGTTCGATCTGATCTCACGTGGTTATCTGCGCGATCTCCGGCGTGCTTCGTTCGTGGATATTCGCCTATGACGCAGGCGCCTCTGGCACTGACCATGGGCGAACCCGCCGGGATCGGTGGCGAGATCATGCTGAAAACCTGGCATCAGTTGCAGGAATCCGGACCGGCATTTTTTGTGATCGACGATCCCCGGCGCCTGGCAGAGATTTCAGAGCGCCTCAACATACCCACACCGTTGGTGACCATATCCGAACCTGGGGAAACCCTGCTGCATCAAGGCAAGGCCCTGCCCGTTCTTCCCATTGGCATCGACGTTGTTGCCGAACCCGGCACGCCACGGACCCAGACGGCCGAAGCGGTCTTGCAATCGATCGCGATGGCGGTTGATTTCTCGCGTGACGGTCATGCCGGTGCTGTCGTGACCAATCCGATCCAGAAGTCAGTGCTGAAAGAAGCCGGCTTTCGCCATCCCGGGCATACCGAATATCTCGGTGAACTTGCCGGGCCCGGCACCAGGACCGTGATGATGCTGGCCGGTCCTGACCTGCGGGTCGTGCCTGTCACCGTCCACATTCCCCTTGCCCGTGTTCCCCATGAACTCACGACCGACCTGATCGTGGAAACAGGCCGGATCACGGCCGAAGCCCTGCGGCGCGATTTCGGGATCGCTGCGCCACGGTTGGCGCTTGCCGGACTCAACCCCCATGCCGGAGAGAATGGTATGCTGGGGAGCGAGGATGCCGCCGTTGTTGCGCCGGCGGTCAAACGCCTGTGTGCTGAAGGCATCGATGCTTCCGGGCCGCTGCCAGGCGACACCATGTTCCATGAACGCGCCCGCAAACGCTACGACGCCGCATTGTGCATGTATCACGATCAGGCGCTGATCCCGCTCAAGACCCTGGCCTTCGACGATGGTGTCAACACGACGTTGGGGTTGCCCTTTGTCCGCACATCGCCCGACCACGGCACAGCGCTTGATCTGGCCGCCAGTGGCGGTGCATCGCCAGACAGCCTGATCGCTTCGCTCCACCTGGCAGCAGAGATGGCGCGCTGCCGGGCCGGCCATGGTTGATCTCGATTCCCTTCCCAGCCTGCGCGACGTTGCTGATCGCCATGGCCTGAGGGCGCGACGCTCTCTTGGGCAGAACTTTCTGTTCGACGAGAACCTCCTCGACCGTATCGCCCGCTCTGCCGGCGACCTTTCGGGCGCGACGGTCCTGGAAATCGGACCGGGGCCAGGCGGCCTTACCCGTGCTCTTCTGCGCGCCGGAGCCGAGAATGTCATCGCACTCGAGAAAGACCGGCGCGGCATGGATGCGCTGCGTAGTCTCGTGACAGTAGCCGACGGCCGCCTGACGGTCATCGAAGGCGACGCCATGAAGCAGGATCTCGCCACGATTGCGCCGGGGCGGCTGATTGTTGTCGGTAATCTTCCCTTCAACATCGCCACCGAACTGCTGATGCGCCTGGCTGAAGGCTCCGACCAGATCGACCGCATGGTCCTGATGTTCCAGAAGGAAGTCGGCGACAGAATTGCGGCTAAACCCGGCAGCAAGAGTTATGGCCGCCTCAGCGTCATGGTGCAGTGGATGTGCGAGGTCGAGTCCTGCTTCGATGTGCCACCCAGCGCATTTGTTCCAGCGCCCAAGGTCTCGGCAACCGTGCTGCGCATCACGCCACGCGCACAGACGGCCTTCCCGGCGACCAGGGAGTCGTTGAGGGCGGTCACCGCGGCAGCCTTTGGACAGCGCCGCAAGACCATGCGCAATGCCCTGAAGCCGATCCTGGACGATCCCGAAGCCGCCCTGGTCGGCGCTGGCCTTTCGCCCTCGATACGCGCCGAAAGGATTGATCTGGCGGGGTTTTGCTCTCTGGCGCGTGAGTTTGAAGCCCGCACGAAATGACCGGACGCTCCGAACCCAATCAAGTTCGGGTTCCCATCACGGTTGAATTGTTCTATATCCCGCGCCGTTTCACTCCTGAGGCAGATAGATGCCCTTTTGCGACCTTTCGCTGCGACGACGACGGCAGATGCGAACCGAGCCTCGGTCCGTGCATGGCGTTCGCGTATGCGGATGTCCATGGAAGGGCTGAAAGATCTGAGCGCCGGCCGCTGTGCCGGACCGAGGCGGATTTGATGATCACCGTCTCACCCTTTCAGGAGAAGTAACGTGTTTTCCATCATCGAAGAGCGGGCCAGCGACCACGAAACGGTCGTGAAGCTTGCACGGCTATCTCTGGGAAACCGGTTCACCGACAGCCCGGCCGCACGGATGCGGGCGGGTACGACACCGGTGCCGGGTCTATCCATGATCGTCCTCGAGAATGACAAACTGGTCGGCACGATCCGTTACTGGCCAATCCTAATCGGCGCAGGAACCAAGGCGATCCAGCTTGGCCCCGTCGCGATCGAACCCGATCACCGCGGCCGGGGTTTCAGTCGCATCCTGATCCGCTACAGCCTGGAACGCGCGCAGGCGCTTGGCCATCGCATCGCCGTGCTGATCGGTAATCCCGCGCTTTATGGCCGTTACGGTTTCGAGCCTGCGCTGCCGCGCGACATCGTTCTGCCCGAAACCGAAGATCGCGACCGCCTGCAGGTCATGGCCCTGGCGCCAGGCGCGCTTGACGGCCTTTCCGGCGCGATTCGCCCAGACACGATCCCCAGTCTGACAAGTAACCGCCTGACGGCCTGAGGCTCAGATTCCCCTCATCGCGAGACGTTCTTGCGTGCCTTTGCATGCAGCGCTTTGCGCCGCTCCGTGATCGTGCGATCGCCTTCAGGCGTGCCATCGTGGAAACAGCCGAAGACACGATCCCAGGGCATGTCGTAGGTGCCGTAATTGCAGTCGAAATGGCGGTGATGCAGTTGATGCAGAAAGTCGCCGATCTGGAGGCGGCGTGAACCCCAAAGCCGCACGGCATCATAGCCTGTGTGGGAGCTGGGCGCACCGATGCCATGAAACAGAAGGTTGAAGATGACGTGAACCGGGTGCGAGGGAATCAAGAGAAAGATCAGGCAGTCGGACTGATCGATGATTTGTTCGACCGGGTGCTGGGAAAGGCCCGACCATGGCCCGAGATTGACGTTTTTGTGGTGCCGGGCGTGGATATGTTTGAAGAGCGGCGGCCAATGCAGGCTGCGGTGCTGCCAGAAGAAGTAAAAGCCTGCCCAGTAGGGCGTCAGCAGGATCAACGCGATGAACCAGAAGGGATGATCTTGCAGGGTGATCATCGTCGCCAGGCCGTTGGCGTAGACCCACATGAAGACGGACTCATAGGCTGTCCACACCGCAACCGCCGACGTCAACGACCAGAACATGTTGTCCCAGAGCTGGTTGCCGAACAGGAAGGCCTTGCCCTTGGCGGGATAGGTGCGGGTGTCGTAACGCAGGTCATCGCCCTGCTTGCGGAAGGTGTAGAGATAGAGATGCAGCCCACCTGCAACGATGGTGATCAGGATCAGATTGCGCAGCCAGATCTCGAAGATCCAGTCGAATTGGAACGTCACAGTTCGTTCGAGAGATGGCGAAAAAAAGATCCAGATGCCAATAGCGATCAGCAGGAAATAGATACGCTCACCAAACAGGCTCCAGCCGCCAAGCACGTATTTCGCAATATTCTTGAAGTTGACCGGCCTGTCATAGAACGGCGCCAGCCGGATCGGCAGTTCAGGGTGGAAATGCCAGGCCGTGCGGTTCGATTCCCCGGCCTTGCCGATTTCAGCCTCTTTCACTGTCACTGAACCCTCTCCCGAAGCAATGGTCGCATGGCCGGTTCCAGACGGTTTGAGCCGCCATCGAGCTGAAACTAGAGCACGGGACGGCCTATCTTGCGAATGCCTGGCGGGAGATTGATAGTGAATCGTCAAATTTGGGGGCACCCATGACCGAGATCACCACCATTCCCAATCGCGATCTTGCCGTCAGCGATGACAACAAGGCCCGCTGGAACATGCCGGACCATCGCCGGCACGGATTCCACAACCTGCACAGGATCGCGCGTTATGTAATGAGTTTGCGCGCAACACAGGTAATGCCGCTTTCACGCCGCATCGACATGCGCATCGCAGAGATGGAATCGGTACGCCGTTACACCCAGCATCCGGCGTTTTCCGGCATGGTCGTGATCCGTGGCCAGCATGTCCTGCACGAGGTCTATGCCGCCGATTTCGGCGTCGACCAACCCCACAGCGTGATGTCGATCAACAAGGTCATCCTGAACCTTGTGCTCGGCCGTCTGGTCGAAGAGGGCCTGATCCACCTTTCGCGCAAGGTGAAGGACTATCTGCCCCAGATGGGTAGCGGTTATGCCGAAGCAACGATCCAGCAGGTTTTTGACATGGATGTCGTCAACGAATTCTCCGAAGATTTCACCGATCCGACCGCAACCTATTGGGATTACGAACTCTCGATGGGCTGGCGACTTGCGACCGAAGGCCGGGAGATCGTCACGATCAGGGAGTTCGTGGCTGGTCTGACGAGCAGTGATGTTACCAACCGAAGCGGATCGGTTCACTACAAGGATACCAACAGCGACCTGCTCGCCTGGCTCGCCGAAGAGGCCAGCGGACGACCGATGCGCGACATGCTGATTGAAGTCACCGAGGCAGCGGGTCTGGCCGGCCAGTTCCACATCACCTGCGATTCGAGTGGCGTTCCGTTGATGTCGGGCGGACTTTGCCTCACCGCACGCGATCTGGCCCGCCTAGGCGCCCTCTTCGTTCGGCGGGGCATGGGAGTGAACGGCCAGCGGATCGGCAGTGCTGATTTCATCGAGGCCAGTCGGCTTCGCGGCGTACCGCTTCTGCCGCCGCGCGAACACCTTCGCTATTCCAACAGCCTCAACACGTCGGGCCGGTGGGTCGGCCATGGTGGTTACGGTGGCCAGTACATGCTGTGCGATCTTGAAAGCGGTGTTGTCGGCGTCGCCTTCAGCGTGGTCGAGGACAAGGACGCCTATCCGGACGACTACTGGCCTCTGATGATCAACATGCTCGAAGAGATTGGCGAACTGCCCTTTGGTGACTGAAGGCGCGAAGCTCAGTCGCCGTCGAGTTCGCTGCGCATCCCGTTGACGAATCCTGCCATGCCGATCTGGCGTGTCCGCCGCAACCGCTCCGCATGCAGAATCGATCGAACACCGGCAACGCTGTGGTCGATGTCTTCATTGATGACGACATAATCATAGGAATCCCAGTGTTCCATCTCGCCACTGGCTTCCGCCATGCGATGACGCACGACCTCTTCAGGGTCCGAAGCACGGTTCACCAGACGGCTGTGAAGTTCATCGGCCAACGGGGGCAAGATAAACACCGACACCAGATCGCGGTCCATCGCGGCGCGAAGCTGCTGCGCACCCTGCCAGTCGACATCGAACAGGATGTCGCGCCCCTGACTGAGCGCTTCCTCCACCGGCCCACGAGGGGTGCCATAGGAGTTTTCGAACACGGTGGCATGTTCAAGCAGATCCGATGCTTCAACCATCGTCTCGAAACGGCTCTGGTCGATGAAATGATAGTCGCGGCCATCGACTTCATCGGGCCGCATCGGCCGGGTCGTGACCGAGACCGACATTTCCAGATTGTCGTCGTCCTTCAAAAGGCGGCGCGAAATCGTCGTCTTGCCGGCACCAGAAGGAGACGACAGCACCAGCATCAGGCCACGGCGGTTCACGTTCGGCATCATTACTCCACGTTCAGCGCCTGCTCACGCAGGCGGTCGATGGCAACCTTGAGATCAAGCCCGATCGCGGTGAGATCCTTGTCGGACGATTTGGAACACAGCGTATTAGCCTCGCGCAACAGTTCCTGGCAGAGAAACCCCAGACGCCGGCCCGGCGCGGCATCACCGCCAAGCAGATCGCGCACCGCGGCGATATGGATGTTCAGCCGGTCGATCTCCTCGCGCACATCTGCCTTGGTCGCCAACATGGTGACCTCCTGTGCCAGACGCTCCTCGGTGACAGGATGCTGCCCCTGCGTCAGTTCGTTGATCTGCGCGATAAGGCGTTCGCGGATAAGACCGGGATGCGCCCCGGCGGTTGCGGCGGCCGATTGCGAACCCGCTGCGATTTCGTCGAGCAGGCTGGTCAACAAGACCAGCAGTCGCGCGCCCTCGCCCGCCCTCTGCTCGGCCAGCTGCTGCAGGACGGCATTGAGCCCGGAGCGGATTTCGACCTGTTTGTCCTCGTCGACCTCGTTGCTGTTCTGGCCCGACGAATCCAGCACCCCGGGCAGACGCAGCAAACCATCAAGCGTCGGCGGATCGATCCCTTCCATATCCTTGAGCTCGCGCGCCAGTGCGGCGACCCGCACAAACGCAGCTTCATTGATCGCAAGGCCCTGTGTTTCGGTGTTGTGCGTGAGGTTGAGGCTGACCGTGACATTGCCACGCGCCATCACCTTGTCGGCTGCCTCGCGGGCGGCCTGCTCGAGCGTGTCGAAGCCCTGCGGCAGGCGCGTTCTGATGTCGAGCCCCTTGCCGTTGACGCTACGCGCTTCCCAGACCCAGGAAAGCGCCTCGTCACCGCCCTCGACACGGGCAAATCCAGTCATGCTTTGAAGCGCCACGTATATGATCCATCAGGGGCAGGAGGAAAGAGGCCGGAATGCGTGATCCCGCGCGTCAGACCTGTATAACCTTGGCTCCCATGAGCCAACAACCCCACTCCATCCTGATCACCGGCGCCAGCAGCGGAATTGGCGCAACACTTGCCCACAGCTATGCCGCGACAGGCACGACCCTGTTCCTGAGCGGGCGCGACCAAGAGCGCCTGGCGGGGGTGGCAAAGTCCTGCGAATCGCGTGGTGCGACCTGCCACACGACTGTGCTTGATGTCTGTGACCGTGAAGCGATGGCCGCCTGGGTTGAAACCTGCGATGCAACGCAGCCGCTCGACCTGGTGATCGCCAACGCCGGAATATCAGCCGGTACCGGCTTTGCCGGCGAAGGGGCCGGGCAGACACGCCAGCTCCTGGCGACCAATGTCGATGGCGCCCTCAACACGGTGTTGCCGGTGATACCGGCGATGGTCACGCGGGGCCGCGGCCAGATTGCGCTGATGTCATCGCTGGCGAGCTTCCGCGGGTTTCCCGGCGCCCCCGCCTATTGTGCAAGCAAGGCCGCCATGCGGGTCTGGGGCGAAGGCCAGCGCGGCTGGCTCCATGCCAAAGGTGTCGACCTCTCGGTGATCTGCCCGGGCTTTGTCATCACACCGTTGAGCGACGGCAATCCCTATCCCATGCCCCTCCTGATGGATGCGCAACGTGCCGCGGGGATCATCGTGCGAGGCCTGCCACGCAACCGCGGGCGCATGGCATTCCCCTGGCAGACCTATTGGCTGGCGCAACTCCTGGCGATCATGCCGGTGGCGTTGAGCGACCGCTTGATGCGGCGCATGCCGAACAAACCGGCGACCGAAGATTAACCGGGGTTAGTTGCCGCTCTGCGACGCCTTGTAGGCTGAGACATTGCGATTGTGTTCAGCCAGTGTCTCGGCAAAGGCGTGTCCGCCGGTGCCGTCGGCGACAAAGTAGATGTCGGTCGTCTCAAGCGGGTTGAGCACGGCGGCAATGGCGTCGCGACCGGGGTTGGCGATCGGCCCCGGCGGCAGACCGGCATAGACATAGGTGTTGTAGGGGTCGTCGTAATCCCAGTCGGAGCGCAACAGGGTGCGCCCGAGGGGTGCCTGGCCCTGGGTCAGGGCAAAGATCACTGTCGGGTCAGACTGCAGGCGCATGCCGCGGTTGAGACGATTGACGAAGACACCTGCGATATGGGGACGTTCGGCGGCCAGGCCGGTTTCCTTCTCGACCACGGAAGCCAGGATGACGGCTTCCTCGGGCGAAGCGATCGGCAGGTCGTCGGCACGCCCGGCCCACAGTTCCGCCAGAGTCGAATCCAGCGCATCGGTCATGCGGTCCAGAACGTCCTGGCGGGTTTCACCGCGCTCGAAATGGTAGGTCTCTGGCAGGATCGTACCCTGTGCCGGAATCTCCGCAATCTCGCCGGTCAATTCCTCATTGGCGTTGAGGATGGCGACAATCTCGAGGCTGGTGAGGCCTTCCGGGACGGTGACACGGTGCACCACCGTCATGCCTTCGACCATACGGTCGAGCACCTGATCGACCGACATGCCGGGATCAAAGATATACTCTCCGGCCTTGAGTAGATGACCCTCGCTGCGCCAGCGTGCCCGCCACATGACATAGTTGGCATCGGCGACAACACCCTTGCGCTCGAGCTCCCCGGCAATCGTCGTGACGCTCGTGCCCGAAGGGATCATGACGGTGACAGGCTCGGCCAGCGGGCCCGGTGATGTGACCTCACGCTCGAACCAGAGCAGCGCTGCAATCGCTGCAACGATGGCAACGACGAGAAGACTGAAAAAGCATCCGGCTGTGCGCCCCACGGGGGCCTCAGTCGGCCTTTGCGACGATCAGCGAGGCGTTTGTGCCGCCGAAGCCGAAAGAGTTGCTGAGCGCGGCGCGAACGAGACGCTCATTGGCCTGATGGGGCACCAGATCGATGCCTACGCAGCTATCAGAGGGGTCATCGAGATTGAGGGTCGGAGGAACTAGGTTGTTCTGTACCGCGAGAACCGAATAAATCGCTTCGACACTGCCTGCAGCACCCAGGAGATGGCCGATCGAAGACTTGGTCGACGACATGCTCATGCCTCCTGCCGCATCACCGAACAGGCGTTTGACCGCACCAAACTCGATTTCATCGCCCAGTGGTGTCGAAGTGCCGTGGGCATTGACGTAGTCGATGTCGTCGGGCGTCAGACCAGCATTGTTCATGGCTGCCTGCATCGAGCGGAAACCGCCATTGCCATCGGCCGCCGGAGCGGTGATGTGATGGGCATCGCCCGAAAGGCCATAACCCAGGACTTCGGCGTAGATCTTGGCGCCACGCTTCTTGGCATGCTCGAGTTCCTCGAGCACGACAATGCCGGCACCTTCACCCATGACAAAGCCGTCGCGACCCTTGTCCCAGGGACGTGAGGCACGTTCGGGTTCATCGTTGAAATTGGTCGAAAGCGCTCTAGAGGCGGCAAATCCAGCCAGGCCCAACGGGCATACCGCCGCCTCGGCGCCACCGGCAACCATGACATCGGCATCGCCGTATCTGATCAGGCGAGAGGCATCACCAATCGCATGCGCGCCGGTCGAACAGGCCGTCACCACAGCGTGGTTGGGACCCTTGAAACCATAACGAATGGAGACATGGCCCGAAGCCAGATTGATCAGTGCTGAAGGAATGAAGAACGGGCTGACCTTTCGGGCGCCACGATCGCGCATCAGGATCGAGGCTTCCTCGATGGTCTTGAGACCACCGATGCCCGAGCCGATCATCACACCGGTGCGAACACAGTCCTCTTCCCTTTCGGGCAGCCAGCCGGAATCCTCGACCGCCTGCTGGGCAGCGCAAACGGCATAGATGATAAAATCATCCATCTTGCGCTGTTCTTTGGGCAGCAGATAATGATCGACATTGAACTGGCCTTCGCCTTCGCCACGCGGCGGCTGGCCTGCGACCTTGGCTGGGATGTCATCGACAGAAAAGTCCTCGATCTTGCGCAGCCCGGATTCCCCGGCCGTGATCTTGGACCAATTGTAGCCGACACCGTCGCCCAATGGCGTCACCATTCCAAGACCGGTGACCACCACCCTGCGTTCGTCAGATTTCGCCATGTGCTGTTGGACCCGCTGCGGAAAGCCCGCAGCCAGGACCTCAGTCCACGTTCTGTTCGATGTAGTCAACGGCGTCTTTCACAGTGACGATCTTTTCCGCCGCATCATCGGGAATTTCGACGCCGAACTCTTCTTCGAACGCCATCACCAGCTCAACCGTGTCCAGGCTGTCAGCACCCAGATCATCAATAAAGCTCGAACCATCCGTCACCTTGGCTTCGTCTACGCCAAGGTGATCGATCACGATCTTTTTCACGCGCTCAGCTACGTCACTCATGGCCAAGCCACCTCCAGATTCATAAGAAATTTCAGCACGTTGCCCCCTGCATCATCAGATCAGAAGCATGCCGGTCACGACATCGACCTTTCCCGCGGGCGGGTCCATGTAACACACTTTCCAAGAAATGCGATAGCCGGAAAAGCCGGTTATCCACGCACCCCAAATCGACACGGCAGTGACGCTTGGCAGCATGTCTCTCCCGCGTGAATTTTGTACCGTGCCACAAAGTTTCAATGGCGGAATTATCAGGGCCGATATGTTGCACCGGTTCGGCCCCTCCCGCCGGGCATCAGATCATTGCCATACCGCCGTTGACATGCACGGTCTGACCGGTGACGTAGGCCGCCTCATCGCTGGCAAGATAGGCAACAGCGGCCGCAATATCCTGGGACGAACCCAGGCGCCGAACTGGAATCCGGCCCAGCAGGTTCTCCTAGACCGCATCGGGCAAGCCATCGGTCATGGCGGTATCGATAAAACCGGGCGCGACGCAATTCACCGTGATGCCGCGCTCGGCGACTTCCTGGGCAAGCGCCTTGGACATGC
>JABIUG010000448.1 GCA_018700655.1 Rhodospirillaceae bacterium
CTGCTGGCCGCAGTCACCGGCAAGGATGTGTCAATCGACTCCGCTGAGCATTACGACAATTGGTCGGAAAGCTACGATCACGACCTGATCACCGAATACGGCTATTGCGCACCGCGGATCGCGGCTGATGCCTTTGCTTTGGAAATGGTGGATCGCGATGCTGCCGTGATCGATATCGGCTGTGGCACCGGACTGGTCGGGACCGAGCTGGCGCGTCATGGCTTTGAGACCATCGACGGTGTCGATATCTCAGGCGGCATGCTGGCCAGGGCGGAAGCAACCGGCATCTATCGCAGCCTCATCCTTCAGGACGCCGAAGGGGATTCGGTCATCGCCAAAGGCAACTACGACGGGGTCATCAGCGTCGGCACGTTCGGTATCGGCCAGCTCAGCAAGGCCGGCGCTCCGCTCCTGGTCGCGATGGTGAAACCTGGCGGCCTGGTCGTGATCTTCATGAATGCCGAACCTTATCTGCTCGATGACTACGAGCCTTATCTCAAGGCGATGGAAGCCGACGGGATCTGGTCGATCGAGCGCATCGAGGACCACAACTACATGGATGCCCTCGACCGCCCGGGCAAACTCATCATCGCACACCGGTGCCACTGGAGAGCGAAAGCACGACGGCAAGCGCCGGTGCCACCCCTTACCTCAACCACCCCATCCGTGCCCCAGCGAAGGCGCGATGGCCAAACGAGCGGAGCGAGTGGCGGCGCCTGAGGCTAAACAAACTAAAACCTGCCCGCCTCAGTCCTCATGATGCCTACGGTGCCATGCCGATCGCAGGAGCGAACTAATGCACTGAATCCCGGATCAGCGGACAGGTGCTGCAGTGAATGCCGCCGCCGTTGAGCTGGACCTTGTCGTAGTCGATCTCGATGATCTCGATATCCATCGACGCCAGCGTATCGGCCGTCTTGTTGGAGATGCCGCGCGGCATGATCACGCGACCGGGTGAGACCGCCAGGCAATTGATGATCCAGTGGTTGTCCTGGTCGGAAACCTCGACCGTGCGGATACCGAGCTGCTCGAGCCTCTGCAGGAAAGGATAGGGCAGGCCGTCGGGATCAATGATCGCGACATCCTTGTCGATCATCGTGAGGTGACCGTCGATGTGGATCGAGTAGCCCGACATATCGACACGGATCAGCTCGACACCCTGGGCGTTGAGGACCTGCTCGATCTGGTCGCAACCTTCATCGTTGACGCAGATCGAGCGACCGATTGCCGTGGTCGTTTCGTTCAGCCAGGCAAAGCTGCCGCCTTCGGCCAGCGCCGTGCCGTGCAGCGTGCGCAGGATCGGCATGCCCAGATTGGCCAGCGCTTTGGTGACATGGGCTTCTTCGCCACGCCGGATGGTGCGGGCCAGGCGGGTGACGATTCCGCCGCCCTTGATCGCAAACGAGGAATCGCGCGTGTAGATCGATTTGATGCCGTCGGGCTCGACATCGTCGAGATAGACCACCTCGACGCCTTCCTTCTCAAGCGTCGCGACGAGGCCGTCGTGCTGAGCGCGGAACTCGTCCCAGTCGGGCACGGTATCGCTCTGGAAGTACCAGCCCTTGCCGAGATCGCCGTAGGAACCGATCTCCTCGATCCGCATGTTGCGGTCGATAATCTCCATCTCGTCGCCGGGCCGGTGCATCAGGCAGACGCGGATCTGGCCGACATCGTTGTCGCAGCCCCATTCGCGGCCCCAGACATAGTTCTGCTGGTCGGCGCTCTCGAAGCCGGGTTCCGGGTGGGAACCAAACATCTTGATGGTCTGGTTGTAGATACTCGACATGGCGTTCTCCTTAGGCTCACGCGGCAGCGTGCTTCCTTTTCTGACGGGCCGGGCCGATATGCAAGGCTGGTGCGGTTGTGCGACCCTTCTCCCCAACGATGGGAGACCCGACGATGACGACTCTGATTCGCGGCTGCCGGCCCTGGGGCGGCACGATCTGTGATGTGCTGGTACGTGACGGACGGATTGCCGAACGCGGCAGCGGCCTTGCTGCGCCCGACGGCGCAACGGTGATCGATGGCGCGGGCCAAATGCTGTTGCCCGGGCTGGTCGATGCCCACACCCATCTCGACAAGACGCTGCTCGGCACACCCTGGCATCCCCACAGCGCGGGCGAACGTCTGATTGATCTCATCACCAACGAGCGCCGCGTGCTCTCCGAACTGCAGCTTGATCCCGCCCTGCAGTCACGCCGCATGGTCCATCACATGCTCGAACGCGGCACGACCCGCATCCGCAGCCATGTCGATATCGGCACCGACATCGCGCTGCGGCATTTCCATGGCGTCGCAGAGACAAGGGAGACCTGTGCCGATCTCGCCGCGATCCAGATCGTCGCCTTTCCCCAGACCGGCATGATGATCCTGCCGGGGGTTGCCGACCTGATGGAGCAGGCCGTGAAGGAAGGTGCCGAAGTCATCGGCGGGCTCGATCCGGTCGGGATCGACCGTGACCCCAGGGGACAGCTCGACGCGGTCTTTGCTATCGCTGGCCGGCACGGCTGCGAGATCGATATCCACCTCCATGATCTGGGCGAAATGGGCGCGATCACGATCGAGATGATGGCCGAACGCACGGCCGCGCTGGGATTGAAGGGCAAGGCCACGGTCAGCCACGGCTTCTGCCTGGGTGATGTCGACGAAAAACGGCTGGAGGGCCTGATCGGGTTGCTGCTCGAAAACGATATCGCCATTGCCACATGCGGTGCAGGCCACTATCCGATCCCGCCGATCCTCAAGCTGCGCGCCGCCGGCGTGCGTATGTCCGCTGGTTCCGATGGTGTGCGTGACGCCTGGGGCCCGCTCAACAACGGCGACATGCTCGAGCGCGCCTACCAGCTCGCCTGGCATGGCGACACCCGCGACGATCCCGGCATCGAAACCATGCTGGAGCTGGCAACCCAGGGCGGGGCACAGGCGATGGGCGCAACCGATTACGGCCTGGACGTCGGCAACCGCGCCGATCTTGTTCTGGTTGCCGGAGAAACGGCAGCAGAAGCGGTCTGTTACCACCCGCCCCGCGAGATGGTGATGACCGGCGGCAGAATCGTGGTCGAAAACGGGGTGAGCCTGCTCGAGCCAATCTGAACGAAGGCGAAAGTTCTACTGGCAGCTTTCGGCCGTCATGCCCGAGGTCAACATGGCGCCGAGGAGTTCGCCGTCGCGAGGGTTGATCATGGCGGCGATACAAAAAAGCTCGAGGCTCCTGTCCCTGTCACCACCAAGGGCAGCGAGCACATCGAGACTGGCGAGTTCACGGATGGCCGGGACTGGAGCCTGAGCCGCCTCACGGAGGAGTTCCTGGGCTTCTTCTTCCTCGCCCGCATCCGTCATAACCGCCGCAAGAGCTGCCGACATAAGCCCCCGATTCTCCGCGGCCACGACAGCATCCTCCAGGTCATCGATGGCATCAAAATCGTCGAAGGCCTCCTGAAGTTTGCCGCTCATGAGCAAACCGTTGCCGCGATAAGCATAGGCTTTGCCCTGCTCCAGCTGGGTGAGACCTCCGATACCGAGAGCCTCGTCTGCAAGTTCCATCGCCTCGGAGGTACGTCCGGCAAAATATGCTTCTTCAGCCTTTGCCATCAGGGAAGAGCCGTCCTGTGCTGCCAGCCGACCGGCATATAGAAAGCAAAGACAAAGCACGGCGAGGTACCTGATCATTGGAAACTCCCGATCATGGCTCGCGTTTCAGTTGCACAGCATGACCAGACCGGGGCTCAATTCCCACCCAAATCCGTTGAAGCCACCTATATCGCGCCGTAGATCGCCTCGATCATGCGGCTGTGGCGGGTGACGGCGTCATCGCCGTAGCCCAGCATGCGGTTCATGACATAGGCAACACCGAGCCTGGCGTCCGGGTCGGTGAAGGCAAAGGCGCCGCCCCATCCGGTATGGCCGAACGCACGGGGATTGGGCCCGAACTGGCTCTCCGGGCCGCCCAGGCGATAGCCGGCGCCAAACCGGGTCGGCGCGTTCAGCGACGGGTCCATCCCTTCGAAGCGCAGGGCGGTTGCGGCCTTGATCCCGTCGGGTGAAATCAGATCGCCACCGCCGGTGGCAAGCAGGCCATAGAGTTTTGCCATCGAGAGCGCATTGGCCTGGCCATTGCCTGCGGGGATCTGCGCTGCCCGCCAGGCCCGTTGGTTGGGTGTCAGCGCGGTGACGACTGGCTGATGCATCGCATGGCGATAACCGCTGCGTTCGAGCTCGGCGAGCCAATCGCCGGCATCGTCGCTGGCCGTGATCTCAGCGGCGCGGTGATCCTGGTCTTGCGCCAGGCCAATATGGATATCGAGACCGAGCGGCCCAGTGATTTCCTCGGCGACAAACAGGCCCGGCATACGGCCATCGACCCGGCGCAGGGCCTCACCAGCGAGATGGCCATAGGACATGGCGTGGTAGACGCAACGGCTTCCCGGTTCCCACAGCGGCGCCATCGCGGCGAAGGCATCGGCATAAGGGAACCAGTCATAGACGCCCTGAACGTCCATCGCCACATCAAGCCCGTTGAGGCCGGCACGATGGGACATCACGAGATCGAGTGTGATTGCCTCCTTGCCGTTGGCCGCGAACTCCGGCCAGACCTCGGCAACCGGTGCGCTGTAGTCGAGTTGGCCACGCTCGACGGCCATCGCTATGGCCAGTGCCATCACGCCCTTGGTCGCCGACCAGATGTTGACCAGGGTGTCGTCCTGCCATTGCCGCGTCTTTGCCGCATCGGCATGACCACCCCACAAGTCGACCACGATCTCACCGTCCCTGACCACCGCCAGACTGCAGCCAAGGTCATAACCATCGGCAAGGTTGGCGGCCATCGCCTCGCGACAGGCGGCGAAGCGGGGATCGGTCGTGCCCTGAACAGTCATGCTGTGTTGTCCTTCTCAACGGAATTGCCGTTCTCTTTGAAACCGTACGGCAGCCAGGGTCAAGGTTCCCCGGCGACAAAGGCGGTTGCAGCGGCGGCCAGTGCCTCGCCATCAAGCAGTTCAGCGAAGCGGCCATCCGACAGTCCGGCAAGCAGTTCCAGCTCCATCCGGTCGGCATCGCGGGTGTCGGCACCCATGGCAAACACCACCATCTCGTCAACGCTGCCAGGAACAACCTCGACGGCGGTGATCGCAAGCCGTGTCATCGGGTCTTCACCCATCCAATAACCCGAGACCGCGAAGCGATAACGTCCGGCAGCCGGAGCCCGCAGATAACCCAGCAAACCCCAGCCCCGGACACCCGCCACATGGCCTGCTTCCTGCTGGTCCCAGGCAAACATCAGGTCAGGCGCAAACCCCTGGATCTGTGTGCCGTAACCGTCATATCCCGGCAAAGGCATCCCGCTCAGTGCGATGGCGACGAGACCCGGTCGTTCGACCTCGATCTCGAACCAGTCGACATCGCTGAAACTCGAAAGCCGGATCGGCTGGGGCTGGTTGAGCACCAGAGAGCAACTTTCTTCCTCGTAATCGTTGGGCTCGCAGCGATCGACATCGGGATAAAGCGCGACATGGAGATCAAACGGCCAGGGCCAGGCCAGGCGGCCATAGACCTTGATCTCATAGGTTCCCGGCGCGACTTGCGCGGGCAGGTCTTGCGTCCAACCATCCTCGGGGCGTGTCACGGCAAGACCTGCCGGGGGCCCGCCCAGC
>JABIUG010000449.1 GCA_018700655.1 Rhodospirillaceae bacterium
AGCTGATTACCGATCTGGCCGAACGTAACGGTGTGCCGCTTGCGGTCTTCAGCCAGAGCACCCGTGATGCCCTGACCGAAGCGCTCGATCCCGGCCTGGAGCCCGATAATCCGGTGGATTACTGGGGTGAGAGCGGCATGCCGGTGATCCCGAAGGTCATGAAGGCCATTGCAGAATCACCGGAGGTCGGTGTCGTCGTCTTTGCCACCAACATGGTCACAGGCAGGGTGCTGGTTTACGAGTCGACTGCGGCGCTGGAAGAAGCGCACCGCACCAGCGGCAAACCCTGCATGATGTTGGGCAACATCACCTCGGCGATCGAAGGAGCCGAGGCAACACGACTGCGTGATGCGGGAATCCCGGTGCTGTCGGGCACGGATACCGGCCTGAAGGCAATCGCGAATCTGATTGGTTGGCACGCCCATCGCCGTAGTGATCGTGGTGTACCGGTAGGATTACCTGTCGAGACGTGGCGCAAGCGCCTGGGTGAGGGTGCTCTTGCGCCTGAGGAGATGATGGATCTGGTTTCGGCTACCGGTGTGGCGACGCCGGTCAGCATCATCTGTTCGAATGAGGATGAGGTGCGCGCTGCCTTGGCGCAAACAGGCCTGCCTGCGGTTCTTAAGACAGCCGAGCCGTCGATCCTGCACAAAACCGATGTCGGCGGCGTCGTTCTGGGACTCGCCGATGAGGATTCAGTGCTGGCGGCCTATCGCGCCATGGCGGCATCGCTGGGTGCGCGCGTCATGCTTCAGCAGACGGCTTCGCCGGGTATCGAGATGCTGGTCGGCATGACGAGCGATGCGACCTTCGGGTCGATCATGACGCTGGCGATCGGCGGAGTTCTGGTCGAAGTGCTGAACGATGCGGTGACGTTTGTCCCGCCGGTTACTCCGGCCCAGGCAGATGTCCTGATCGGCGAACTCAAGGCCGCTGCCCTGCTTGATGGTGTGCGCGGCAGGCCTCCGTCGGACCGGAAGGCCCTGGCCGAGGCCGTATCGGGCCTGTCCGTTCTGGCTGCGGAACTGGGTGACCTGATTGGTGAATTCGACGTCAATCCATTGCTTGTCCACGAGAATGGCCTGACCGCGGTCGATGCACTGGTGACGTTGCAACGTTCCTGAGAATCCTACGTTTTCGACCTATGCGGTTTCGGCATAGGTGGTCTGTGGAATTCCCGCTACCGGTGGATTCCAAGGAGGCCTATCTGCGATCTCGACAGCCCACACCATCGTTGGGCAAACAAGATCAACAAGGAATACGGCTATGGCTAACATTATCCGCAAGCTGCGCGACGAGTGGCGCATGAAGAGCCTGCGCCGCGAACTCTCCGGCCTGAGCGATGGCCAGCTCGACGACCTCGGTATTCATCGCGGGCAGATCACTGACCTGTCGCGTTATTACCACGGGATCGGTCCCCGCCCCGACAGCATCTGAATTCGTGTGGTGCCACGGGAGCACCGCTCCCCGACGGCGCCGGCCACGACAGAGTTCTCCAGGTCGTCACCACCTCGCCAATCGAGCGTGGAGCAGTGAAACCAGAGGGCACATCAGGCAGAGGCCCGGAGTTCATCTCCGGGCCTCTGTCGATTCATGCAGTGCGAATGGTCTCAAGCAGCCATTGCCGGAAGGCGGCAATATCTGCCCGGTCCTGATCAGACGGCTTGGTTGCCATGACGTAACCGGTCTGTGTCGTGATGGCGTCCGGCACCGGACGCACCAGGCGGCCTGAAGCCAGGTCGTCCATGGCGATCGAGGTGCAGGCCAGCGCGATGCCCTGGCCACCGCGTGCCGCATCCATGATCGACGTGCCCGCAACCATGCGCAGGCCCCGTGTTGCCTCGATCCGTGGTTCGCCGATCATCGAGAACCAGTCCGGCCAGCTTGGCCAGTACCAGTCCTCGGGCGCGTCGTCGTAATGCAGCAGGGTATGGGAGAGCAAATCTGTCAGCGTTGTAATTGCAGGGCCGGTTTTCAGGATGTCGGGGCTGCAAACTGGGAAGATGTCCTCATCGATCAGCTTGACTGCATCAAGGCCGGTCTGACGGGCTTCACCGTAGAGAATGGCAATATCCGTCGATGCCCTGCGGGCGTCGGGCACGACATTGGTGGCGTCGATGCGTAGATCGATCGAGGGAGCGATCGCGCGGAATCCGTTGAGGCGACTGACGAGCCAGCCCGACGCAAAGACCGGTTCGACACTGAGAGCCAGAGGACGTTCCTGAACACCGATGCGCAGGACCTCGGCGGCGTCGGCCAGGTGGCGGAATCCGGCGGATAGCTGAGGAATGGCGCGTTGGGCCGCAGGTGTCGGGCGCACGCCGCGGCCGTCACGTTCCAGCAGGCGCAGGCCCAGATCGTCTTCCAACGCCTTGATCAGTCGGCTGACGGCGCCTGCCGTGACATTGAGTTCGTCTGCAGCCTGCGAAACCGAGCCAACCCGGGCCACGGTCTCGAAGGCTCGCAGGGCATTGAGGGAGGGAAGTCGTATTGCCATTTCTCAATTATTAAGGAAATCGCAACTCTTGACGACTGGAAAGTCGATTGTGGGGCCCAAGGCAGGGGCATAGCTTCGGGCGACAAGACAGGAGATCTGTGATGAACCCGACCAAGATGTATGGCCCGCTTCCCGGCGGTCTGCATGACGATCCACGCAGGTCCTACACGATGGCTTCGCGCTACTACACGGACCCGGCCATTTTCGAAGAGGAAATGGACAAGATCTTCGCGTGCTCGTGGATTTTTGTCGGTCATGAGAGCCAGGTCGCCGAGCCCGGTAGTTACAAGACCATCGAGATCGCTGATGAAAGCATTGCCCTCGTCCGCGGCAGGGATGGCGAACTGCGCTGCTTCTACAATGTTTGCCAGCACCGGGCCCATCGTATCCTGCAGGGCGAAGGCAAACTCAAACTCACCATGACCTGCCCCTACCACGCCTGGGCCTATGACTTTGAAGGTAAGCTGCGCACGGCCCGTGGATCAGAAAACGTCGAAGGTTTCGACAAGGGGGAATTCGGCCTCAAACAGGTCCGGGTCGAAACCATGCTGGGTTTGATTTTCGTCAATCTCGATCAGAATGCCCCGGCCTTCGCAGAACAGTATGGCGGGCTTGAAGCCGATATTCTGCGCTGGATGCCGCGCGCCGGTCAGCTGGAGTTTTCCTGCGCCCGCGATTTCCATCTCAAGGCCAACTGGAAGGTCGTGATCGACAATTTCCAGGAGTGTTACCACTGCGAACCGGCCCACCCGGCCTTCGTCGATCTGGTCGAGATGCCGACCTATCGCAACAAAACATTTCAGTTTTGGTCGTCGCAGACCTCCGATCAGCCCCATTCGAAGACCAGCACGGCCTATGAATTCGAGGCCGGTGATGTCGATTTCGGCTATGCTGGTTACTTCGTCTGGCCGAACCTGACGATCTGGCTGATGCCGGGTGAACCCAACCTGGCGACGTTACAGATGCTGCCCGACGGGCCGGAAGGTTGCCTTGAGCACCTGCACTGGCATGCCCTTGATGGTGCGATGAGCGAACAGGCCACAGCCGCCGTGGACTACATGGTCGATATTCTGCAGCCCGAAGACATCGCGATCTGCGAAAGTGTCCATATGGGTCTGAAGTCGCGCGGCTATGATCGTGGCCGCTTCATCGTCGACCGCGGTCGCACACACATCAGTGAACACGCAGTCCACCATTTCCACATGCTCGTGATGCAGGCACTGGAAGGTGGGCCGTTGCCGGTGCCCCAGGCAGCCGAATAGAAGCCAGCCGGCCGGGAATGACCTATTCTTTCCCCAGGAAGGTGAGGGCATGACAGAGGTCGTCGATTTCTTTTACGGGCCGGGCAGGCGCTATTCCTATCTGGCTTCGATACAGATCGCCCGGATCGAGAGGGATACCGGCGCGAGCTTTCGCTGGTTGCCGTTTCAAAGCAGCAGGCTGATCACGCATGACGGCAGGGACCCATTCGCGGGAGAGCCGTTATCGGGACAGTACGACTGGGACTTCCGGCGCAGGGATGCCGAGGCCTGGGCAGCCTTCTATGGCGTCGCGTTCCGCGACCCGATCGGTCGCCTGAAATACGATTATTCCGATGTCGCCCTGGCAGCACTGGTGGCAGGCCGTCAGGACGCCGTGGTTTCCATGAGCCATCGCCTGTTTCGGCTGATCTTTGTTGATGACCGCCTGGTCCTGGCTCGCGACGATGTTCTTGCCGAGGCCCGTGCCGCAGGGCTCGACATGGTGCAATTCGAGGCTGATCTCTATGACGATAAACGCGTCGAAGAACACGAGGCGATCGTTGAGGAGGCGGCGCGGCGGGGAGCGTTCGGTGTGCCGACATTCTGTGTCGGCGAACACATGTTCTGGGGCAACGACCGGTTGCCGCTGCTCGAGGCGGCCCTTCGCGGCACGATCTAGAGAAAATCCTGATCTGATTGAATCGCTTTGCAACACACTCAGATCAGCTGAAGTTGCTCTGGCTTTGTGAAGGTGGCCCGCCCTGGACGATGGGATTCTCAGGCTTCGCGCAATTCCCGCAGACTGTTGCCCAGACGTTTGGAGCCTTCTTGGATCTGGTCCACGCTGGGGAAACCGAAGGCGAGGCGAATGTAGGGCCCGGCATTGTTGTGGATGTGGAAGCCTGAACCATGGGCGAAGTCGACACCGTTCCGGTTGGCGATTTCCTTCAGCGCTGCGGGATCGGCGTCATCGGGCAGCCTGACCCAGACGAACAGACCGCCGGGCGGGTTGGTGACCGTGCACTCGTTGCCCAGATGCCGGCGCAGGCCGTCGACCATGGCATCGCGTTTGGTTTTCAACGCGTCGTTGGCCGTTTCGATATGGGACCACAGGCGATCCTTCAGATATTCGTGGGTGATGGCTGAGGCCAGCGTGTTGGGTCCGGCATCCATGCGGTGGGCCAGGATGCGCTCCAGCATGGGTGGTTTTGCTATGACATAACCAAGGCGCACGCCTGGTGCGAAGATCTTCGAAAGCGAACAGATGTAGATCTGACGCGGGTCATCATCGAGGGCGTAGAGCGCGGGCGGCTTCTCGCCGTCGTAATGGACATCGCCGTAACAGTTGTCCTCGATCACCGGGATGTCGTGTTTGGCGGCAAGCTCGACCAGCTTCTCGCGCCGATCGCGCGGCATCATGGTGCCGGTCGGGTTCTGATAGGTCGCAAGGGTATAGATGAAGCGCGGTTTGCGTCCTTCATCGGCAAGGCGCTCCAGTGTGCCGGCCAGCACGTCGACCTTCATGCCGTGTTCGTCGAGCGGAATGCCGACCATCTCAATGCCGGACGTGCGGTAGGCGCTGATTGTGCCGACGTAGCAGTATTCTTCCAACACCACGATGTCGTCGGTGCCGGTGCACAGCGCTTCAGTCGCCAGCATGATCGACTGCATCGAACCGTTGGTAATCAGCATATGTTCGGGGTCGACGCGAACCCCCTCACGATCGAACTCGCGCTGGGCCATCAGTTCACGCAGGCCAGGGTGGCCCATGTTGCCGGGATAGGTGTTGAGCGCCACCGTGAGATCACTGATGACCCGCTTTGCGGCATCGCCGAAAGCTTCAGTGGGGAAGGATTCCGGGTTGGTGTTGCCCGTGGCAAAGCTGATGATGTCCATGGGCAAACTCCCGCAATAGTTATGGTTTCCAGCTTTGCCGGATTCGCTATTCGGCAGCGTCGCGAACGTTTTCTCGCGCCGGTGATTCACCGAGCCAGCGATCGAGGAAACCCGGCACCCAGGCATCGACCAGATGATCGTACTTCTCGGCATTGGCGAGCTGCTCTTCGGGCTGTTGCGCGCCGCGTTCTTCAAGTCGGTGCGCGGCCTCTGTCATCCACAGCTTGATGATATCAAGTGAACACTCGGGGTGAAACTGGACGCCATAGGCCTGCGGGGCAGCCTGGAACATCTGATGAGGGAAATAGCCGGTGGCGCTGGTTGCCAGCAGGTCACAGCCCGACGGCAGATCGAAACCTTCGCCATGCCACTGGTAAAAGAACCCCATGTCGCCCAGAAGTTCTTCGCCGGCGTCTGTCGGGACGACCTGGTTGAAGCCGATCTCGTGCCAGCCGTCATCATGGGGTTTGACGGTCGCGCCCATGGTCCGTGCCAGCATCTGCGCGCCCAGACAGATACCAAGAAACGGAACGCCTTGCTCCATTACCTTGTCGATCCAGACCAGTTCCTTGGCGATGAAGTCGAGCGTGTCGTCATCGTTGGCGCTCATCGGACCGCCGAAGACAACGGCACCGGCAATATCGTCGAAACAATCAGGCAGCGTATCGCCGGTCGGGAGACAACAACGGACCTCCTCGAACCCCTTGGCCTGCACACCTTTTCCGATGCGGCCGGTGTTCGAATAGGAGCCGTGTACGACGGTGATAACCTTGTTTTTCATGGACGCCGAGTTTCGCCATCCCGGGCGCGACGTCAACCTTCTGTGATGACGTCTACTGGAATGAGTTGTCAGAGGTTGTTCAGCCGACCAGTGCCGGCGATTCGGACTCAAGCTGGCGCACCTTGAAGCCCGCAGCAGTGAGTTTGCTCATGATGTCGGCGATATGGTCGCGGTCGAGCGTTTCCAGCACGACATCGAGATCGGCGAGTTTGACTGGCAGGCTGGAAAAGGCCCGCTGGTGATAGACCTCGATGATGTTGGCGTCACACTCGCCGATGATGCCCGAAATACGTGCCAGCGTGCCCGGGGCATCAGGAATTTCGATCCGCAGCTGCACCATGCGTCCGTCGCGCACCAGGCCGTGTTCGATCACGGCCGAAAGGATGCGGCTGTCGATGTTGCCGCCGGTCAGGACGAGGCCGACCTTCTTGCCGGTGAACCGCTCCGGGTGAGCCAGAAGTGCAGCAAGCGGTGCACCACCACCGCCTTCAGCGACGGTCTTTTCGATTTCCAGATAGGTCTGAACCGCATGTTCCAGTTGGTCCTCTGTGACCAGAATGATGTCTGAGACCAGTTCCTTGATAACCGGAATATTCACCTTTCCCGGGGTTTTGACCGCGATGCCATCAGCGATCGTGCGTCCACCGGCCTTGACGGTCAGGCCCTGGAGGGATTGATACATCGAAGGGAACATGGCGGCTTCGACGCCGATGATCTCGATTTCGGGTTTGATCGCTTTGGCCGCAGTGGCGATGCCGCCAATCAGACCTCCACCACCGATCGGAACGATTATGACGTCGAGATCGGGCACAGATGCCATCATCTCGAGTCCCACGGTGCCCTGGCCCGCCATCACCTTGGGGTCGTCATAGGGATGAACAAAGACGAGATCTTCGTCGGCTGCTATCTGGCGCGCGGCAATGCCTGCTTCGTCGATGGTTTCGCCCGAAAGCACGACCCGGGCACCAAATCGGCGGGTGTTCTTGACCTTCACCGTGGGTGCACCCACGGGCATCACGATGGTCGAAGGAATACCAAGGCGCTGGGCATGGTAGGCGACGGCCTGGGCATGGTTGCCAGCCGACATCGCGATCACGCCGCGCTGTTGTTCCTCATCGATGAGCGAAGCCATCTTGACCAGCGAACCGCGGTCCTTGAAGGACGCGGTGAATTGCAGGTTCTCGAACTTCACATAAACCTCGGCGCCACTCATTTCTGAAAGAGTGCGCGAACGGGTGCACGGGGTCTTGGTAATCTGGCCGTCGAGAAGCTCGGCGGCAGCGCGGATATCGTCGATGGTCACGGTCATAGTGCAGTTCCTGGCGGGTCGGCGCGGAGAGTGCCGAAAGCGTTACACCCATGCGAGCCCGGAAGCGACTCGCCGGGGTCGCTACGGTGTTACTGCTTTGTCTGCGCCAGCGCTTCGGGGGTGTCGATGTCGATCAGGACGGCGTCGCTGTCGATTTCGACTTCCGCGACAAGATCCTCGTTTTCGCCGATCAGGTGGCGGGCGCCTGTATCACCGGAGATGCTCGCCATCGCTTCAAAGAAACGGCGGTCCCATAACACGGGGTTGCCGCGTTTGCCCTTGTGGGTGGGGACGATGATGGCGTGGTTTTCGGCAGGATCGTACGCGGCAAGCAAGTGATCCAGAACGGCTGGAGTGAGATGGGGCATGTCGCCCAGGCAGACGATCACGGCATCGAGATCACCGGGAAGGGCGCTGATGCCACAGCGCAGTGACGTGCCGAGACCGTCAGCAAAAGAATAGTTGTGCACGGTTTTATGGTCGAGCCCTGCAAGAATCCGGGTTACCGCTTCGGCCTCGTGACCTGTAACGACAGTGATGGATTCGACCGCTGTGTGGCCAAGGGCCTCGACGACATGACGCACCATGGGTTTGCCGCCGATTGACGCCAACAGTTTGTTGTCTGATCCCATGCGGCGAGATTGGCCTGCAGCCAGGACCAGGGCGCCGATGCGTGGAGCGCGGTCGGCGCGGTCCTGGGTATCTTCGCTCTCGGTGCGGGGACGCGGACGCAGGGATATCTCTTTCAGCAGGCCACCGACGCCCATTGCCATGATGTCGCGCCCGGTAACACGCAGGCCGGCAGCGACGCGCTGCAGCACCCAGTCGAAGCCGTTGAGTTTTGGTGATCGGGCGCAGCCCGGCAGGCCCAGAACCGTGGTCGCGCCGAGGTGCCCCAAAAGCAGCAGGTTTCCGGGGTCGACCGGCATACCGAGGTGATCGACCATGCCGCCTGCCTGTTCGATGGCGGCCGGGATCACATCGTGGCGGTCAGTGATCGCCGAAGCGCCATAAATCAGCACGAGATCATGTTCGCAAGCTGCCTGTTCAACGGCTTGCGCCAGGTCTCGGGTCTTATGAGCGACCCGTTCCTCGCTGGCCAGTTCAAGGCCAAGGATGGCCAATCTGTTGGCGACCACTGTGGCAGTCTTGTCGAGCACGCTGTCCTTGATTGCGCCGGTCTCGGTCATAATGAGAGCGATACGACGTGAACGGTATGCACCGACACCGATTGCGCCGTTGGAAGCGCGTGCCGCGGTCAGGCAGCGATCAAGCGTGTCGCGGGCAACGGCGAAGGGGATGATCTTAATTGTCGCGACCATCTGTTCGGTATCGACATGTTCGAACGAGGGCAGGGTGGCGACGGTCACGGCTTCGTCGATCATGTTGACGGCATCGATCGCATCGATGTCGAGATTGGCCACACCCTTGGCCATGGCGAACAAATTGGCCCGCCCGGTAAAGGGCCGCTGAACCCGGATGCCTTCGCCGGCAAGGGCATCGGCGAGCAGAAGTGCCGCTTCATCCTCGTGCACATCGCCTGGTTCAAGTCGTGCGACGGTGACGCTCGGAAGTCCGGCTTCGTCGAGCAGGGCGACGTGGTCAGCCGTCAGTTGGAGGCCCTTCTTCAGGGTGCGTCCGCCGCAGCGGGTGCTGTGGACCAGGATGGCGCCTGCGGCATCACCGACCTGGACGTCGCCGAACTTCATGCCAGCTTGCCGCGCTGAGCAGCCACGACCTCTGCCATGACCGAAAGGGCGATTTCCGCCGCGGTCTTGGCCCCGATATCAAGCCCAACGGGACCTTTGATGCGGGCGATGGTGTCATCGTCGAAACCATCCTCCTTGAGGCGTTCAATCCGTTTGGCGTGGGTGCGTTTGCTGCCCAGTGAACCGATATAAAAAACCGGCGAAGAAAGCGCGAAATGGAGCGCAGGGTCATCGATCTTGGGATCGTGGGTTAGCGTCACCACGGCCGTGCGGTGATCGGGTCTGAGTTCGGCCATAGCATCATCAGGCCAGGCATCAATCAGCGTGAGGCCGGGAAACCGCTCCTTGTCGGTGTAAGCCCGACGCGGATCGATGATGGTAATGGCGTAACCGGTCGTGCGGGCAAGGCGGGCGAGTGGTTCGGCGACATGCACCGCACCAACGACCAGCAGACGCAGGGGCGGATTGAAGACATGCAGGAAGAGTGGACGCCCCTCGACCTCGAGTTTTGCGGAACGATCCGAGGTAAAGGCTTCGTCAAGCTGTCCGGCAAGGTCGGGACTGTAATCGTCGCCCAGGGCAATCAGCTGTTCTTCGCCGGTATCCAGCCAGGTCGCCAGGATGATCGGCGTCTGATCGCGTCGCACCGCATTGAGTGCCCGGAGCGTGTCTGGTTTCATGCCAGTGCCGCGACAAAGACGCGCACGGTACCACCGCAGGTCAGGCCGACTTCCCAGGCCTGTTCATTGCTGATCGAAAATTCCAGGCTGCGGACTTCACCATCGCTCATGGCGGCTTGTGCTTCGGCGATTACCGCACCTTCGATGCAGCCGCCCGAAACCGATCCACGAAAGGCGCCATCATCGCGCACGACAAGCTGGCTGCCGACCGGGCGCGGGCTGGAGCCCCAGGTCTCGGTCACGGTTGCCAGCGCGACAGCGTGACCTGCCTCGCTCCAGTTCTGTGCGATCTCGAGGACGTCGTCGGTCATGCTGCCTTCAGCCATCTCTGCATCTCCTTGTCGGCCAGCCTGTCGGGCCCTGACAGGGCTTGTGCCAGTTCTCCCAGGCTGTCGAGATTATGGCATGTCCGGAAGGTGTCGACATGGGGAAGCATGGTCCGGATTCCCCAGGAACGTGGTTCGAAGCCGCGCCAGCGAAGCAGCGGGTTGAGCCAGATAAGCTTGCGGCATGAACGGTGCAACAGCGCCATTTCGCGGGCAAGGCCGCCGTCGGCATCACGATCAAGGCCATCGGTGACGAGCATGACGACAGCGCCCTGGCCCAGAACACGCCGGCTCCAGTCGCGGTTGAAGTCGCCCAGACAGCCACCGATGCGGGTGCCGCCTGACCAGTCGTCGACCCGTTTGGCGACCAACGAAAGAGACTTGTCGACATCACGGTTTTTCAGATCGCGCGTGATGTTCGTCAGGCGGGTGCCAAAGGCGAAGGTAAACATGCGGTGGCGGTCGTTGGTCAGCGCATGGGCGAAGTGGATCAGCATGCGGCTGTAACCGGTCATCGAACCCGAGACATCGGACAACATTACCAGCGTGGGTGGACGGCTGTTCTGGCGCGCATGGTGGAGCGGGATCATCCCGTGTGCCTGGCGGGGAAGATCACGCAGGGTGCGCCGAAGATCGACCCGTCCGCCCGAAGGGGTGGGGCTGAGGCGTCGCGTCGGGACTTGATCGAGGTCGAGATGCATGCGCGCGATCGCCTTTTTGGCGGCGGCGATCTCATCGGTCGACATGTCGTCAAAATCCATCCGGCGCAGGGCATCCTGATCCGAGAAGGTCATCGTCATGTCGAATTCGACCTCGTCACGCTCCTGTGGCGAATTATGGTCACCCAGGCCCAGGGCTTCGGCTGCGCGTCGAGCGACCGGCTGGCCTGGATCGTCGAGTTCGGCCTGGAGTGAGGGCAAGGCCAGTCCAAGCATGCGTTCGAGCAGGGCCGGATCGCGCCAGAATAGATGGAAGATCTGGTCGAACAGGTCTCGCTGGTCGCGCCGCTGGACAAAAAAGGCGTGAAGCGTCCAGTAGAAATCATCGCGACGGCCGATGCCTGCAGTCTCGACCGCACGCAAGACATCGATCACGCTGCCCGGACCGACAGGCATGCCGGCTGCGCGCAGGGCGCGGGCAAAGTGCATGATGTTATCGGCCAGATGGCCTTCTGTTTCAGGCCGCTCGTTCATTGCGCCGCGCTGTCGACGGTCATGTCGCGGCGAAGCTGGTCGAGAAGCACGGCGGCTTCCTTTCCTTTTACCCTGGCGATGTCATCCTGATATTTCAGCAGGACACCCAGGGTATCATCGACCGTCTTGGGATCCAGGGTCAGGGCGTCGAGATGGACCAGAGCCGAGGCCCAGTCGAGTGTTTCGGCGACTCCCGGCAATTTGAAGAGGTCCTTGCCGCGCAGAGCCTGGACGAAGGCGACGATTTCGCCCGAAAGCCGTTCGCTGCAGCCGGGCATCTTGCGGCGCAGAATTTCGAGTTCACGTTCAGCATTGGGATAGTCGACCCAGTGGTAGAGACAGCGGCGCTTGAGCGCGTCGTGGATTTCGCGCGTGCGGTTCGACGTGATCACCACGATCGGCGGGGCCTCAGCAGCAATCGTTCCGATTTCGGGGATTGTGACCTGAAAGTCCGACAGGACCTCAAGCAAATAGGCTTCAAAGGGTTCATCGGTTCGGTCAAGCTCGTCGATCAGGAGAACAGGCGGGCCCGACGGATGGGATTCCAGGGCCTGCAGGATCGGGCGGCGCAACAGAAAGTTCTCGCCATAGATGTTGCGTGCAATGGCTTCGCGATCAACATCGCCACCGGCCTCGGCCAGGCGGATTTCGACCATCTGGCGGGGATAGTTCCACTCGTAAACGGCATGGCCGATATCGAGGCCCTCGTAACACTGCAGGCGGATCAGATCACGACCCAGCGCGCGCGCCAGGACCTTGGCCGTTTCGGTCTTGCCGACCCCGGCCTCGCCTTCGAGAAACAGGGGACGGCCCATGGTGAGCGAAAGGTAGATGCCGGTCGCAAGGCTGCGATCCGCCAGATAGTCGGCGGATTCCAGCAGGGCGACGGTGTCGTCGATTGACTGCGGCAGGGACATGAACAAACCAAAGGCTGAACGGGAAATGCGTTTACCCGGCTATTTTTGCATCCAGTTGCCTGCTGCGTCCATGTAGTAGCTGCCCGGTGCCAGATTCTCGATGATCTTTTCACCGGCAACGATTTCGACAGCTTCGAGCGACGTGCCGTTGTTGACGGCAAGTTCGGAGTATTTCGCCCGGCGCTGCTCGTTGATATCGACCATCAGACCATCGACCCATCCCGGAGAGGCGGGGTCATGTTTGGCGACGTAGCCGTCGGGACGCTCGCCCAGATAACCCTGGCTGCGGGCTTCATCCAGGCTTTGTGCGGCTGCTGGACGATAAAGTGCGATGGAAACCGGCACTGCGGCCAATAGCGCCAGTACAGACCGGCGGCTGAGATCAGAAGATAGCATCGTCATCCTCCAACAAATCCTCGATATCTCTCTCGATTTTGATACGGACTTCCTGTTCGATCTTCACGTTCAGGTTGATCACGATGGGATCCTTGGGCGCTTCAATGCGAACCGTCGGTTGGCAGGCCGCCAACATCACGGCCAGAAGCAGGGTTGCCGGTAAAAACCCGGTCAAGGGGAGGTGTTGAACCATCGTGTCATCTGTTCCCTGATACGATCCTGATACGCGACTATGTCAGAAACCTGACAGTTTTTTGCGAATTTCTTCCGGGATTCGCCACCCGGCGAGGCTCTCGCGGACAATCTTGTCGAGATCGCCGCTGAGGTTGACGTTGAATTCGATCGGATACCCGTCATAGAGGTCCGGATTGGCGCCTGCGATATGGAGACCCAACTCTGTCGAGCCTCCGGCCTGGCGGTTCACCTCAATGCCAAGCTCTGTGAATTCGAAGTTGGCCAGTGCATCAAGGACAAGTTCCATGTTTCCGTCATCGAGATCGAGGGGAACATCGCCGCTGGTCGGAACATAGCGCAGCGTGCCCGCAGAATCCGCATCCAGCCGGCCGTTCTCGATGACGATCTCACCATTCGTCATGCGCACAGGGATATGACCGGTCAGGCGACCACTGACGGCCAGACCGGGGATATCGACATCCTCGAGCAGAGCCGAGATATCTACCCCTCTGACGTTGAGCATCATGGCGTTGCCGTCGGGCCTGAGCTGAAGCACGGAGGGATCAACGACGATGCGACCCCCTGCCAGTTTGGCCGAGGCGAAGTCGATGCGCAGGCTGTCATCGCCTGGCAGGGCCATGGTGAGCGAGAGATCGGTCAGCGGCAGGCCGACATCAAGGTGCTCGGCTGTCAGGGTTTGCTGCGGCAGTGTGGTCCACGGATTGAGGCCTGAAAGCGTGATCTCGCCGTTGAGCCCATCGACCCGGATGTCACCGTTGCGGCCCGAGAGATCGAAGATAAACAGCGTCAGATCCGAGGCCACCTCGCCATTGTCTGCGGTGATCTCTCCGTTGATCTCGAAAGAACCTTCGGCATCTTCGAAAAATGCGCCGTAGAGGGGAGATAAATCCAGAGGCTGCACCGCTCCGGGTTCGAATTTCACCGGCGGGACGCGGATCAGAGCCTTGAATTGATCGGTTTCAGGCTGATAGCTCGCTTCCAGGTTGGCCATGTAACGCCGGTCCTCCATATGGAAGTTTCCGGTGAAGCGCAAATCATCACCGATCGGCCAGACCGGCGCCACGGAGATATCCAAGACCGCGGGATTGAACCGAGCCGGTTCACGCAAATCTTCGAACCGGCGCACTTCGGTGCTGACCTGAGGCCATGGCGAAAGCCCATCGTTGTAATTCACCAGAAGGCGCACATCGCCGATACGAATATCGGGGCCTTCCAGCACAAGATCGCCACCATAGGATTCCACCGTGCCCTGGAGATGGGTTGCTCCCAGGTTTCCGAAGCGGATACCCGTTTCCGGGAACGTGCCGGAAACCGTTGCGCGTGCCTGGCCGTTGTCGAGCAGGTCAAATCGCGCTGCCGAAGGGCCTATCAGGAGGCGAACGTCCCAGTTCCAGTCATCACCAAACTGTTCGAGCACGACAACCGGTAGATGTTCGGGGAGCAACTTCACAGAAGTCGGGTTGACCGATCTCGCTTCAGGCATCGCGAACGAACCGATGTCGAGCCAGGCTGTGTCGTCCAGCCGAAGGTAGAAGGCATTGTCGACCTGTTCGATTCTCATCGGCAGTTCAGCCACAAGATTGGTCGCCCCGCGGTCGCCAAACGCAAAACTCTCTGCTTCAAACAGCGCTACCGGACGGACAATCCCTGTCGTCTTGCCGTCAAGACGTTCGATGTCGAGCGGCATGTCGAACACAACATCGTTGAACTCCGTTGGCCCCAGTTGCAGGCGTTCCAGTCGGGCCTGAACGCTGGCGGTGCCGTCAAAGGCTTCGTTATCTCCCTCGAGGTCGGCGGCAAGCCGCACAGTACCCTGAATGCGGTTGGGTACGATCTCGCCCGACGCGGCAACCTCCAGGGTCGTGATGGCGAAGTCCCGGACAGCGCCGTCGTATGCAAGGGCCGCTGTGGTCCTGACAAAGATCTGACCATCCAGGTTGCCGTCAGCAGTGAGCGAAGCCGTCAGATTTGTGACGAGATCGATGCCGTCTTCGCCGATCGTGGCTGCGGCGAGGAAACCTTCCGGGGGAAGGTTGATGTCGAAACTGCGGTCCAGAGCCCTGCGGAGATCGTCACCGGTGTCCTCGGCAGAGGCAATTTCAAGACGTTCGATGCTTCCCCCATCGTGGGCCAGAAGTGTGAGATTCAGGCCCTGGGCTTCAAGGTCGAACCCGATGGAGAGCGGTCCAGCAGAAAAACGATCAGCGAGAGCTATCCTGGAAGCCTCAAGCTGTGCGTTGCCAGCGAGCGTGGGGAAGGTGTTCAATTGGTCGGGGAGCATGCCTTCCAAAGCAAAGGTTAGTGCTGCTGGCGCATCGACGGTGACATTCGGGAACAACGGAAAAGCCAAGCCCTCGCGGATAATGATGTCACCCCTGGTGTGAAGGATAAGTTGCGATGCATTGGGGTCGGTCTTTAAGTCCAGGGTGGCCGAGATGGGCCCTTCGGCATGACCGAAGACGAAGTTGGCCTCGATCTCCTGTCCTGCCCACGTTGCGTGCGTCTCAAGGGTGCCCAGATCATGTTGATCGTAAGTCACCTGTTGCGTTTCGAATGAGATGTCGATGGCACGGCCACCAGGATCGCCGAGGCCGCTGACATTGATCATGCCGGTTACCTGGTGGGCACGCAGGCTCTGATGACCGAAAATTCCATCCTCGAATCCGGCCGTGACATGGCCCTGGCCCGTGGCATGTTCGCGCGAAAGATCGAGTCTGCCCGATGCCGTCCCGAAAGTGCTGTCGATCGACCACCGGCCGGCACCAGTGATGTCCGTCAACCCCGATTGCACTGCGCCGCTTAGGGTGATGTCTGCATAACCCCAGTCGCCGGTCAGTCGTGTCTGCAGGTTTTCGAATATGAGAGCCGAGAAAGGGGGCGCACTTCCCGGTCCGTCATCACGGGAAGGGCCGTCAAGAAGCTGCGACAAGGGGCCGGTCGGCTGCTGCTTGTTGTCCAGAACGATGTGCAAATTGGCGCCGATCAGGCTGACGGTATCGATCCGGCCTTCGAGCACCTGACGTGGGAGATAGGTGACGACCACCTGGTCGATCGTGCCGAAACCATCGGCATCGAGGTTCGCGAGCACGACACGATCAGTCCGGACTTCAACGACGGTGTAGTTCGCGTGGGCAAAGGGCGTTTCGTAGATGAGCCGGCGGACGAACCAGTCCGTAACTTCGATACGTGCGGTAAACCAGGCCGCGATGACCAGCACCGCAGACAGGATCACGAGGATCGAAAGCCTGCGCCCCGTGCGGCGGATCAGGCCCAGGAGGTCACGGACAAATTCCATACCGGCAGCTTAACGCAATCCGGCGATGGAATGTAACGCGATGGAGTCACGATGTGGCGAACGCAGGGGTTCGAACCCGCTCAATCCAATGCCTTGGCGACCGCACGTTTCGCCATCACGGTGATCAGATGGGCGCGATAATCGGCAACGGCGTGGATGTCGCTGTTGAGATTGTCATCTGCGATCTTGATGTCAGCCACGGCTTCGGGCGTAAAACTGCCGGCCAACGCGGCCTCCATCTCTGCAACGCGGAAGACACAGGGTCCGGCACCGGTGACGGCAACACGCATGCCATCTCTGGCTTCGGCGACAAACACGCCGACAATGGCGTATCGCGAGGCTGGATTGGGGAACTTCATGTAGGCGGCGCGGCGCGGTTTGGGGAACGACACCGAAGTCACCAGCTCGCCATCATCCAGTGCGGTCTCGAACAGGTCGAGGAAGTAGTCGTCGGCCGCGATGGTGCGTTTGTTGGTCGTCACGGTCGCGCCCAGGCCGACCAGAGCTGCGGGATAATCTGCGGCCGGATCGGCATTGGCGATGGAGCCGCCCAGCGTTCCGCGGTTACGCACCTGGAAATCGCCAATCATAGCGGCCAGATCAGCCAGTGCAGGGATGGCGCTGGAAACATCATTCGAGCGGGCAACATCGGCATGGCGCACGCCCGCACCGACGATCACGTCGTCGCTCTCCACGCGCAGGCCCTTGAGAGCTTCGATATCCCCGATATCGATGATGTCGGAAGGTGCAGCCAGCCGCAGCTTCATCGAGGGCAGGATGGTGTGGCCGCCTGCGACATAACGGGGGTCATCGCTCTCACCGAAGATACGCTCTGCATCGTCGAGTGAAGAAGGGCGGTGGAACTGGAATGCATACATCGTTCAGGCCCCCGCCATCTTGTCGGCCGCCGCGCGGATCGACTTGACGATGTTGTGATAGCCCGTGCAGCGGCACAAGTTTCCCTCGAGGTGTTCGCGAATCTCGCGCTCGCTAGGATCAGGGTTGTGTTTGAGCAGGTCCAGCGCGCTCATGATCATTCCCGGTGTGCAATAGCCGCACTGCAGTCCGTGGTTCTCGTGAAAGGCCTGCTGCATGGGATGGAGTGTATCGCCATCGGCGACGCCCTCGATCGTGGTGACCTGGCGGCCATCGGCCTGGATCGCCAGCATGGTGCAGGATTTTACGGAATCGCCGTCGACGTGAACAACGCAGGCGCCACACTGGCTGGTATCGCAACCGATGTGGGTTCCTGTCAGGCGCAAGGTTTCGCGCAGGAAGGTGACGAGCAACGTGCGCTCCTCGCATGTCCCGGTGCGTTCCTCGCCGTTCACCGTCATGGTCACGGTGATGGTCATGGTGAACTCCCTGATGTTTCGGCCGCGTGCAGTGTTGGTGGCCGTCGTGTTGTGGTCAAGAGGATGCTTACTGCGCAGTGGCTGCCATGACAACGAAGGCGACCAGAACCAGGCCGACAAACCCGAACCACAGGTTCTCGAAGCTTGCCTCTGGCGCGCCATAGGGTGGGCGACCGGAGACTGGGGCCGGTGACGGTTGCGTACTTTCGGGAAACGGCTGGGGCGTGGCTTCCGGTGTTTCCGACGCTTCGGATGGGACTTCCTGGGAGACAAGGTCGTTGAATTTTCCGAAGAACTGGTCGGCGACCTTGCGCGCGCTGCCCTCGACCAGGCGCGAGCCAACCTGGGCGAGCTTGCCGCCAACCTGGCCGTCGGCGACATATCGCAGGATCGTTGCACCGCCATCGTCTTCCAGCGTGACCCTCGCGCCACCTTTGGCGAATCCGGCAACACCGCCCTGGCCTTCGCCTGAAATCGTGTAGCCGTTGGGCGGATCGAGATCTGAAAGCGTGACCTTGCCTTTGAAGGTGGCCGAGACCGGGCCGATCTTTGATTTCACCTTTGCGGTGAAGGCGGTATCGGACTCCTTGTCGATCTCCTGGCAACCGGGAATGGCTTGCTGGAGCACATCGACATCGTTGAGCGCGGTCCAGACGGCATCGCGCGGGGCCTGAATGCGGTATTCGCCGGAAAGATCCATGGTTGCTCCAGTAAGGCTACGCGCTGGTCAGGCGCCGCGGATGAGATGAACGACAAGAACAAAAGCAAAAACGACAACGATCGCCAGGGACGCCATGCTGATCACGGGATCACGGGCAAAGATACCACTGGGTCCATGCCAGCGCATGGCCAGACCCGTGATACCTGCCATGACAGAGACCGACGTATCGCGTATGGGCGCCACAACGCCGGAAAGCACGGCAAGGCCACGGCGCGCAACACGGGGCAGCAACCACCGATAGGTCCATTCGGCATCGAGGTTCACGCTTGGTAGTTCTGGAGGATAAAGCTTGAACTGTTTCAGCAGGGCGAAGGCCAGGGCCGAGAAGAACAACAACTGACACTGGGTCAACACGTGCTCCCAAGTGTAGGGGGCGTAGTCGACCGGATAAGGCAGCATGTCATAGAGCAGCCATGGATAGACGCCATTG
>JABIUG010000450.1 GCA_018700655.1 Rhodospirillaceae bacterium
AGGATTGAGATCCAGCATCTCGGACACGAGATTGGCAACGATGCTGGGTCGGTCGCCGCCCAGATCGACGGATACGTCACCGCTTGCCTTCAGGTCGTCGATTGCAACATCAGCACCGGTAAAGGAGATCTTGTCGCCGATCATTTCGATCGTGCCGCCAACCTTGATGGTATCGGGCGCCGGGCTGGCGGGATCAAGCGGCTGTTCCAGCCAAATCATCAGGGTGGCTAGCGACGGAATGGAAAGGTCGACCTTGCCCGAGACCGTGCCGGCTTGTGCCAGATAGCCGTCAAACCCGGCCGTCATCAGGCCACTGTCGAGCTTGAACTGCACATCCGAAGCGCCACCATTCAACAAGGTGTTGGGAGCATCAATCCCGATCTTGAGGGTCAGGGTTTCGCCCTTGAACGTGAGCGAGCCGTCGCCTGCGAAAGGACTGGAGAGGTCAGCCAGGTTGAGTGCCATGTTGATGGCGGAAATTTCGGTCGTCTCGCCAGTGGCGGCATCGTGCATCGTGACCTTGCCGTTTTCGATCCGTACATCGCCCAGACGAATGTCAGCCAGGCCGCCACCCGAAGATGTGGCGGAGCCATCGGTACCGTCCGTGCCGCCATCGGTCGTCGCCTGCTGGCCTTCGAATTGCCAGTTGGCCGATCCATCGGCTCGCGATTCAAGGTAGATGACCGGTTCAATCAGCACGAACGCCTTGATCTCCAGCTCGCCGCTCAACAACGGCATCAAGGCAACATCGAGCGCCAGGCTTTTCAGCGTCACCAGGTTTTCGACATCGCTGCCGGGTTCGTTGGCAAAGCGTACGTCGTTGGCTTTGATCTGGACATCGGGGAAGAGCGAAAGGCTGACATCCCCGGCGATGGTGAGTTGCCGGCCGGTCGCCGTCTGGGCTTGGGTTTGCGCCTGCTCCTTGACCCAGTCGACCGGGATAAAGAAGGGCAGAGCCACCACGGCGACAATCAGCAGAACGACGATGACGCCCAGACCAATCAGTAACCTGCGCATAACTGCATCATCCTTTCAAACACGGCGTTCGCCCCAAATTGAGACACATTTGTGGTAACTCGAAGGCGTCACGAACATACGACCAACGACCAACGACCAACGATCACGAGAGATGAAGAAAATTTCGTGATGTACTCAGTAAGCGATCGTGGCGACCGTGGTGGCTTCAATATCGAACGGATCCATCGGGATGAGTCCGGTGATGAAATCAAACTGATAACTCGCATCGATTTCGACCAGACTTCCAGCAGCGTTGTCCGGCGAAAACGTCACGCTCACAGTGAGGTTGTCGCTCTCCAGCATGATGCTTTTGTCAAGAATGAGTTCTCGAATTTCGCTCAAGTCTGTTGGCGCCGAGCTTGTTGAGCCATGGACAATGGCGTAGCGCTCCGCCTCATAGACGGCGTGGCCCAGCGTGTTCTGGAGGAATAGCAATCTGCCGAGTTCCATGAAGCAGTATATCAACAGCAGGAACACAGGCATGATCAAGGAGAACTCAATCGCTGTGACGCCACGGGTATCGCTTCGCAATTCGACGGCAGAACTTTTGAAGAATCTGCGACCGTTCATTGGGGTATCCTGATCACGGCATGAGAGTTGAGAACGGTCTCACGGCCCATATATGGATACGAAAAGATCATCGAAAATGGATAGGTCACCGAAACCTCGACATAACGTCCCGGCTTGATCTCATCTGTGCACACGGAATCGCAAACAACTGTCGTTCCGGTAGGGCAGCGACACTGCCTCGACACACTGACTTCTGCCGTCGTGTAAGTATCGGGAAGTGCGGCCCTGGTGGCGGCAATTATTCCGTCATCGTCGTCCTGGTTGCCGGCCATGATCGCGAATTTGGCGCCGGAATCGGCTGCCTGGGAAAGTCGGGTGTTCTCATAGACCATGAGGCCGAAATCCATGAGGCCGAGAAGAGCGACGAGCAGGATGGGCACAACCAGCGCGAACTCGATCGCCGGATTTCCGGATTCGTCGCGCAAGAACGGCTTCAGCACGAAGAGGACAAGGCGTTGAGGCTTCATGATCAACCCGCCAACGCCACGTTTCCGGGCGGCCGCGGGGGCTCAACACCTGCAGTTTCACAATCTACCAGCAAATCGGCGTTGCCGTTGAATGAAACGGTATTTCCGACCAGGACGGTACATCCATCGTTACCGGCGCCGCCGATAAAATTCAAAGGCTGCGACGGGAAATAGATAACACCCTGAAGTGACATAAGGGCGCCGCCGTTGAAATTGTTCACGGTTCCGCTTGAAGTGGGATCCTGAAAGAACAGCATTCCGGTGTAGTCGTCGCCCACATTGTCGCCATCGGGGTCGGCTTTCAGGTCGACTTCGGTATTGCCGTTGATCTGGACGTTAGCGTCACCGGTTAGATAGAACATCACATCCTCGCCAACCGTGGTCCCGCCGCCCAGTTTGAACTCGTCACCATTAAGAATGTAGACGCCCGGCTGGAACTCCAGATGGCCACCGAGGTTGGTAATGCCGCCGCAATAGGTTCCGGGCGACAACGTAACTGTCTGGCCGTTAGTGACCTTGATTTCTGAGCTGTAATCACAGGCCCCCGGGGCCGGCTCGGGGACGCCGGCATAGGGGTCTGCGATCGTGGCCAAGCCTTCGCGTGTTCCGTTCACTGTGTCGAGTATACTAGAGCCCCCAACTGTTATGCTGCCAACTGAGGTAACATCCGTCACTGAGACAATTGCACTGCCGAAAATGTCGACGGCATCGGCGGCGTTGGAGTTGGACGCGATGCCGCAATCGAGGGTGACATCCACGTTGCCGCCGATGCTGATCGCGGAACTCGCTGTGTCATCGAGGGAAAGAACGCAGAATTCGCCGGTCGCTTCCACCAGGGTCGCCACGGCATAGGCGTCGATCGTAATATTGCCCGCCATAAAGACCGACGAAAATAGCAATGCCAGGTCGCGGCGCATGATCACTTCAACCGCACTGGAATTGCCGACAAATTCGCCTGATAGGGGAGGAATGTTTACGACGATGGAATCGCCGATCGTGCCGTCATACCCGTTGATGGTGGCCGCCTGACCGGCAGCAGAGGTCGCAACGCTGTTGCTGTTGCCTGCGAGACGCTCTAAGGCACCGCTCAGAGCGGCAGCATCCGCTGCTGACTGCAGGCCCCTTTTTGTGTGGAACCAAAGCCCCACTTCAACGCCTACGCCGACAAATCCTATGATGACCGGCATGGCCAGCGCAGCAACTACGGCAATCGCACCTCCAGTATCACGGAGAAACAGTGCCAGTTTTCCGGGCCGGAATTTGGCACCGAATCCTGTTCCGGGCCGTTTGCATTGATTGTACAGTATCAATGATAACCTCTACCTGTGGTTGTGAAAAAACCAACACGCCAATGTTTCTTTCGATAAGTATGGGGATGCGAAGGATGTGGTTCTGTAAAATTATTGTGTAAAGTCGTGCAACGTGCGATCCATCACATCTCAAATTGTAAATGGATTTTTTTATTTTGTTTTCTAATCAAGCTTAATCGCTCGTGACCCAAGTAATTTATAGTGACGCCGGTTTGATATTTTGGTGTCGGAGTTACCTAGGGCAAGACTGATCAGAGTTGATATGAGTGTGGAAGATTCGCAGACTTTGGGGCCTGGTGCCTGCCGGAACGCGGCGCCGACTGGGTTGTCGCGCAAGCTCCTGTTGGTGCCGATTGTTCTCTTGTTTGTGGTGGGCTGGCTCTTTCCACGGCACTGGATAATTCGGCCAGATTTGCGCTCGATGACTCCCCAATTCACATTGTTGTTTCGCGCAAGGGGAGCCGGACGCTCGTGCAGGTTTCGGATTGTGGCAAAGGAATTGCCGGGGAAGATCCTGAGAGGCTCTCCACACCATTCGTGCGCGGATCAAACACCAGGGAACTTCCCGGCTTCGGGCTGGGACTTTCTGTGGCCAGGGAAGCACTGGCTCTCATTGGCGGCGATATGAACTTCACAGACCGATCGGAAGGCGGGGTCACAGTTTCTCTTTGCATTCCCCTGCAATGATTCGGGCAAGCCGACGACGGCCGGATCGAACAAGGGATGAGCCAGGCTGCTACCAAAGTTCTCGTCGTCGAGGATGAGATCGATGTCAGGACGCGAATCGAGACGATTCTCAAGTTCGAGGGTTATGACACGGTTGGTGCAGGTAGTGTTCGTGAGGGTCTGCGGCTGTCGCTCAGTGAGCGGCCAGACATTGTCGTTAGCGACATTCTGATGGAGAACGGCGACGGACTTGAGCTGGTCAGCGTTCTGCGGTCCCGTCCCGAGTCGAGGCTCCTGCCGATCATCATGGTAACGGCTCTGTCGGATCGGCAGTGGCAACGCAGATTCATGGCCTTGGGTGCTGATGACTACATTACCAAGCCCTTCACGACCGAGGAGTTGGTGAGTGCTGTTCACTCGCAACGTTTGAAGATCGAATGGCGCAAGACAGAGAATCTTCGCGCGGCGACGCGGAACTACGGCTGCCTCTTCAATGGAATTGAGTTCGATCCTATTCAGCGCCTGCTAACATTCTCTGATGGCCGCAGGGACACACTCACGGTGTCGGAAGCCAATTTGCTGATCGCTCTGCTCGACCACGCAAATGAGAGTGTCAGCCGTGAGTCGATTTCGGAGACCATGGGCCGACAATATTCGCCTCTCGAAAGGACGATTGACGTCCTGATTGTGCGCTTGCGGAAGAAGATTGGGGATCCGAGCTTGAAACCGGACCTGATCGTGACGCTCCGCAGTGTTGGCTACATGCTCCATGGGAAGGTTGAGCGAATTGATCGGATGGCTGGTTTCAGATCCTGTCGATCATGGTTTGCAACGGCTTTTCGAGTGCTGCCAAGCTGTACCGTGACGCTTTGTCCCGCAGCGTCACCTGTGTCGCAACAGGCAGTAACACCTGCCGGATCGCAGCAAGCGATCCATGTCTGGTGACTGGAACCAAAAGTGGCATAATTCGTGCTGCTGGAGCGTTCGGACTAAGTTTTCGGGGATTGCCTTTGCAAAATGTGCAGCCACTAGAGACGACATCAGGATCGCGCCGGGTTCTGGTCGTGGAAGACGAGCCGGCCTTGCGCGATCGGATGTCTGATATTCTTCGCTTCGAAGGGTTTGAGGTCGAGATCGCCGCCAGTGTCGCCGACGGCATCAGGAAGGTCCTGTCCGACAGCCCCGATATCATCCTGTGCGATATTCTGATGCCTAAGGGTGACGGTGTCGATCTGGTGAGCTTCGTGCGATCCAGGGCAGATACCCGTCTGTTGCCGATTGTCATGGTCACTGCGCTGGCGGACCGTCAATGGCAACGCCGTTTCATGGAACTGGGCGCTGACGACTATCTGACCAAGCCATTCAAGGCGGCCGAACTTGTCGGCGCGGTGCAGACGCAATGCACCAAACTGGAATGGCGCGAAGGCTCGCAGGTGGCCAAGGGCGGTCCGGGGCAGTGTTATGCTTTTGCGGGAAGGGTTTTCGATCCGGTGCGGCGCATGGTTCGTCTGCCTGATGGCGAAGAGCAGATGTTGACAGCCAGCGAGGCGCAACTTCTGACCATTCTGCTCGATAGTCCGGGGCAAGCTCAGTCGCGTGAGAGCATCATGAATCTGATGGGTCGAGATTTCACGCCGCTCGACCGCCTTGTTGATGTGCTGATCGGGCGCTTGCGCCGCCGGGTTGGCGACGCGCCGCGCAAACCGACACTGATCCTCACGATACGACGGTCGGGGTACCTGCTCGACACCGCGGTAGAACTCCAGAACGTCGATCCCCTATAGGGCGGATCCGATCGGGTCGGATGCCATGCAGGCAAACAAAAGCCCCGACCGGAGTTGAGGTGTCCGGGCAGGGCTCAAAGGGTCGGTCCAGGAGGTTTGCGCTAAGGTCCGGAACCGTAATTCTGTGCTCACGATTGAATTTGGGACCGCAATCTGGAATCGCCAGTGACGTGCATCACTCCGATTGGCATTGACCACCAGAAAACTCCGCTGGTTGCCCGGGCTCGGTCTGTGACATGGTCTGCACCGTCCCTGCGGGACTGGACGGACAACCTGGATGGGATGGCGAGCAATGGTGACAATCGTTCTGGGCGACGGCGGTATCGGGATTGACGAGGTTGTCGCCGTGGCTCGGCAAGGTGCCGAGGTGGAGCTTTCAGCCGATGCCCGGGCCACCATGGAGCGTGCGCGTGCGGTGGTTGACCGCTTCAGCGCTGAAGATCGCCCGGTCTATGGTCTGACACGAGGTCTGGGCAGCAGGGTCGTGCACGAAGTGACCCAGCAGGACCGGGCCGATTACAGCCGCGTGGTCGTGCTGGCCAGGGCCTGTGGAGCCGGAGAGCCCCTGGCGCGCGATGCGACGCGTGCCGCCATGTTTGCGCGCGCCAGCAGCATGGCGCGTGGGGGTGCCGGTGTGCGCCCGGTGCTCGTCGAGACCTGGGGCGCCATGCTCAAGGCCGGAATCCATCCCTATGTGCCCAGCATCGGCTCGGTCGGTGCGTCCGATCTGGCACTTTGTGCCAACATGGCACTCCCCATGCTGGGCGAGGGACGCGCTGAAGTGCATGGTGCCTGGGTCGACGGTGCCGCCGCCATGGCGGATGCCGGTATCGGGATCATCACGCCGGTCGAAAAGGAAGGGCTGGCGCTTTGTGCGGCAAACTCTGTTGCAGTCGGTCTGGGCGCTCTGGCGCTTGCCGACATTACCAACCTGCTCGAGTTGATGGACGGTATCGCGGTCCTCTCGTTTGAGGCGTTCCGTGCCAATCCCAGCCCGATCGATCCACGTGTGGTGATGGCGCGCGGGGCGCCGGGCCAGGCCCGTGCCGCCCAGAGCCTGCGTGCCAAGCTTGCCGGCACTGGCCTGTTTGAACCCGGCGCACCACGCCGGGTGCAGGACCCGATCAGCCTGCGCTGTATCAGCCATGTTCATGGCAGTCTCCGCGCGGCGATCGATTTCTGCCGGCCCAATGTCGAGGTCGAACTTAATGGTGCCGGCGACAATCCGGTGGTTCTGGAAGCCGATAACGAGATTCTCTCGAACGGCAACTTCCACACCCCGGCCATGGCGGTTGCCTTTGATGCCCTGGCACTGGCGATGGCGCAGACCGCGACCATGGCGGCCCAGAGGACCGGTCGTATGTTGCAGACACTCTACAGTGATCTGCCCGACGGATTGACACAATATGGGACGACCCATGCCGGACTGGGCCTGATGTCGCTGACCTCCGAAACCCTGTCGAAGGAAATTCACCTTCTTGGTGCGCCCGCCAGCCTGCTGGACAGCTCAACCTACAATGTCGAGGACCACGCGCCGATGACACCGATGGCCGTGCGCAAGGCGGCCGGAGCGATCGATCTTCTGCGCCAGATCGCCGCCTGCGAGCTGATCACGGCCGCACAGGCCTTCGATCTGCGCAAGCCCGAGCGCTGTGCCCATGTTGCACAGGCGTTGCGTGACCAGGTGCGGAAACTTGTGCCGCCACTCGAAGACGACCGCAGCATGACCCAGGATGTTGTCGCGGTCGCCGACGCCATTCGTTCCGGTGCGATGCAGGTGTGCCTCGAAGCGACCGGCAAAGCGGCCTAGACTGAGGCACCGACTAACGGAGATCGCCATGACTGTTTCCCCCATGTCTGGGTCTCAGTGCAACATTCCGGTGCTCGACCTGGGTGCGTATCTGGCAGGCGAAGCCGGTGCACTTGATTCCCTGGCTGCGGAGTTGCGTCAGGCCTGTCTCGATGTCGGGTTCTATTTTGTTGTCAATCATGGTGTCGACCAGGATCTGGTCGATCGCACGTTCGAACAGACAGCAGAGCTCCACAGCCTCGACGAAGAGGTCATGGCGGCCTATGCCATCGACCGGAACAACATCGGTTACATGGCCTCTGGCGCCAGCATGCAGCGCTCGTCGACCGTGCACACAGCGACCAGACCGAACCTGGTCGCGTCGTTCTTCATGAAGCGCGAACGCAGCCCCGATGATCCAGGCGTGGTCGCAGGGCTGCCACTGCGTGGTCTCAACAAATGGCCGGTGGAACTGCCGCATTTTCGCAGCACCATGCTCGACTACATGGCGGCGCTGGAGGGGCTGGGCCGACAAATGCTGCCGGTCTATGCCCGTTCCCTCGATCTGCCTGCCGACTATTTTGCGCCCTCGTTCAAGGAACCCAGCATCACGCTGCGAATCTCGAGTTATCCGCCACAGGATGCCTTCGATGGCGAAGAGTTCGGCACCGGGCCGCACACCGACGCCGGCTTCATGACCATGCTTGCCCAGGCGGAGGTGCGGGGGCTCGATATCCTTTCACGCGACGGTGCCTGGATGCCGGCACCGGTTCTGCCGGGGAGTTTCCTGGTCAACATCGGCCAGATGCTGACCCGCTGGACCAACGATGTGTATCCCTCGACACCCCACCGTGTGGTCAACCTTGCAGGCAGGCAGCGTTATTCCCTGCCGTTTTTCTTTGATCCTGATTTCGAGGCGATGATCGAATGCCTGTCGACATGTCAGGGGCCGGACAACCCGCCACTGCACGAACCGATCCGTTATCTCGACCACATTGTTGCATTCACCAACCGCAACTTCGATCACCGCGACAAGGTGGCGTGAGGCAGCACCCCGGTCAGGCGCGCACCGATCTGGCGCGCCAGCTGTCGCGCGCAATCGCATAGAACACCTGCGTGCCCTGATAGGCGGTGATGTCCTTTTCGTGGACCAGCCCGAGACGTTCCATCAGGCGTCGTGATGGCCAGTTGTCCGGGCTGGTGATCGCCGCAACGCGTTGTGCGCCCAAACCATCGAACAGATGATCAAACACCGCCCTGGTGCCTTCGACCGCATAACCCTTGCCGCTGTGGCCGGGCGCGACGGCCCATCCGGTCTCGACCTCGCCGGTGGTATCGATGACCTCGCCAACATAGATCAGCAGGCCGGTGTAACCGACAATGGCTTCATCGGGGCTTTCGATCGCACGCATGCCCCATATTCCGGCCCCGTATTGTTCGAACGCCCAGAGCGATCGTCTGAGATAAAAGGAGGCAAGTTCGGTGGCGTCGTTGGAGCGGCCGGGGATGTCCATCAGGTCCCACATGTGCTGCGCATCGGCGAACATTTTTTCCAATGCCGTGAGATCGCCATGTTCGAGTGGTTTCAAGTGAAGCCGTTCGGTGAAAAGTTCGGTCATGAAAGCGGGTCCGCACATTTGCGGCGACAATCTGGAGCGACCTTGGATGAAGCGCAATCGGCGCCTTTTGTTGAGCCTTTCCGGCGTGGTGTTCGCTCTTGCGTTTCTGGCGGGGGCGGCCTGGCTGCGATATGGCGAGGCAGTACTGGTCCTGCGCGATCTGCTTCAGGCACCACCCGGCTTTGTGGCCGCTGATGTCACGCGCCTTGACGTAACGGTCGGCGGTGAGGGTCCGGTAACGCGTTATTATCAATACGAAGTGGCCGGGAAAGTGCAGGCGACCTTGCTGCTGGTCCCGGGACTGACCTCGGCCGGGCGCGAAGACAGCCGGGTCACGGCGGTGTCAGGCGTTTTGGCCCAGGCAGGATTCCGCACCGTTGTGCCTGACCTTCCCGGTGCCGTCGGCTTCCGTACCGACGAGGATGACATTCTGGTTCTCGAAGCGATCGTCGATCACCTCGCCGGCCAAAATTCCGCCGATGATCTGCCGCTCGTTGTGGTGGCGATCTCCTATGGTCAAGGGCCGGCCCTGGTCGCACTGTCGCGCGATGGCAGGGCCGATGCACTTTCCGTCGTCCGTTTCACGACGACCGGCGCGGTTGGTCGAGGCCCGGAGCAACACATTGAAGAGCCCGATCCCCTGGCGCGCTGGATCCTGTTGATGGCCAATGCGCCCCTGGTGTCATCGCCGCTTGATCGCGCCGAACTGATGGCTCTGGCACAGCGGGGTTTTGATGACGGCACACCTTCGGTCATTGAAATTGCGACGGTGATGGCCGGAACCCAGCCTGATGCGCAGGCCCTTCTTGGGTTTGTTGCCAACACCGATCCGGAACGGGTCGATGCATTGCTGTCGGTGTTGTCGCCTGAGCTGCGCGAAGGTGTCGTTGCGGTTTCTCCGGTGCGCCACGATCTATCGGGGCTGGAAGGCAAGATCATGCTGGTCCATGGCGATGCCGACATGATCGTGCCCCTGGATGAAAGCCGGCGTCTGGCTGATGCGGTAAAAGGCACGGAACTTTTCCTGATTTCGGGCTTTTCCCATGTCGAACCGGAGAAAACGGACCTCATGGGCCAGATCACCATGATCCGGGCCGTGGCTGCCCTGCTCGAAACACGCGCCTTGCCCTGATCGCCGTGTCGTGTCACGACGCGGGCCCCGCCATTTCAGCCGGTTCGCCATGACAACACCGACCGACGCCGTTCCCTTGATCAGTGGCCTTTCCAGTATTGCAGACGCCTATGACGGCCTTCTGGTCGATCTCTGGGGCTGCCTCCACAACGGGATCGAACCCTATGCCGCGGCCGTCGGCGTGCTGCTGCGTTTCAAGCGTCGTGGTGGGCGTGTCATCCTGCTGTCGAACGCACCGCGCGGTGATGGCCCGGTGATGGAACAGCTCACGCGCATGGGTGTTCCCGATCAAGCCTGGGATGCGATCATGACGGCTGGGCTGGCCGTGCGCCTTGAGCTCGAAGAGGGCCTCGATCCATGGTTTGCGGGGCTTGGGCGGCGCTATTATCACGTCGGCACCGACAAGGATGCCGGCCTGCTTGACGGTCTCGACTACGAACGGGTCGCGTCAGTCGCCGAGGCCGATTTTGTTCTGTGTTGCGGTATCCGCCGCAGCGGAGAGACACTTGATGACATCATGCCGGAACTGGAGCCGGCTCTGGCCCGAGGCCTGCCGATGGCCTGCACCAATCCCGATCGTTTTGTGCTGCGTGGTCCGCTGCGCGAGCTCTGTGCCGGCTCGATCGCTGCAGAGTATGCTGCGCGCGGTGGCGATATGCGTCAGGAAGGCAAGCCCTTTCCGGCTGTCTACCGGCGTTGCAGCGACCTGTTGGGTGGTATGGCGCGCGAGAAGATTCTGGCGATCGGCGATGGCATCGAAACCGATATTCTGGGCGCGCGTGACGCCGGGATCGATGCCGTATGGATTACCGGGGGCCTGCCCGCCAACACCTGGGGCGTTGCGCCCGAAGCCATGCCACCGCAGGATCGTGTCACACAGGCCTGTGCCGAGCACGGTGTCCGGCCCAGGGCCGTGATGCCACTTCTGGCCTGGTGAATTAATCCACTCTGCCGTTCGATGGTGGGGCGCTGACGATAGAAATGGACTGACACCATGCCCCAGGATTCCGTCGAGCTTCGATACAGTGCCTGCCCGCACGATTGCCCCTCGACCTGCGCCCTTGAGATCGAGGTGCTGGGCCCCGACAGGATCGGTCGGGTGCGTGGCGCCCGCGACAACGACTACACCGCGGGTGTTGTCTGCGCCAAGGTCGCGCGTTATGCCGAACGCATCCATCACCCCGACCGTCTGACCCAGCCGATGCGCCGCACAGGCCCGAAGGGTTCGGGCCGCTTCGTCCCGATCTCGTGGGACGAGGCGATGGACGAGGTCGTGACGAAGTTTCGGGAGGCCGAAGACAAGTACGGCTCTGAAACGGTTTGGCCCTACTACTTCGCGGGCACGATGGGATTTGTCATGCGTGACGGTATCAACCGTCTGCGCCATGCCAAACGTTACAGCGGTCAGCACAGCACGATCTGCACGACGCTGGCATGGAGCGGTTTCATGGCTGGCACCGGCGCCTTGATGGGGCCGGATCCGCGTGAGATGGCGAAGTCTGATCTGGTGGTGATCTGGGGCACAAACCCGGTCAACACGCAGGTCAACGTGATGACCCACGTCACCCGTGCGCGCAAGGAACGCGGCGCGAAGATTGTCGTGATCGATACCTACCGCACCGGCACTGCCGCACAGGCTGACCTGTTCCTCTGCGTGAAGCCCGGGACCGATGCGGCTCTGGCCTGTGCCGTGATGCATGTCCTGTTCCGCGACGGCAAGGCCGACTGGGAGTGGATGCGCTCCAATACCGATGATCCCGAAGGCCTGGCCGAACACCTCAAAGAGCGCTCGCCGGCGTGGGCCGAAGCGATCTGCGGGGTCCCTGCCGCCGAGATCGAGGAACTGGCTGGCCTGATCGGCGCGACGCCACGCACTTATCTGCGTCTGGGCTATGGTTTTTGCCGTGGACGCAACGGCGTGCTCTCGATGCATTCGGCAGCCTGCATCGCTTCGGTCACCGGTGCGTGGCGTCACGAAGGTGGAGGTGCGTTCCACAACAACGGCGGTATCTATCATTGGGACCGCTCGATGATCGAAGGATTGGACGTGCGCGACCCTTCGGTCCGCGTGCTCGATCAATCCCGTATCGGTCCGGTTCTGACCGGCGACACGCGTGATCTCGGCGATGGCCCGCCGGTGACGGCGATGCTGATCCAGAACACCAATCCGATGATGGTCGCGCCCGACCTGGGACGAGTGCATGAGGGTTTCGCGCGCGACGACCGCTTTGTCTGTGTCCACGAGCAGTTCATGACCGAGACTGCGGAGATGGCCGATATCGTGCTGCCCGCGACCATGTTCATGGAGCATGACGACCTCTATCAGGGCGGCGGCCACCAATACATCATCTGGGGCCCCAAGCTGATCGACGGCCCTGAAGGCTGCCGCAGTAATCACGCGGTCATCTGTGATCTGGCGCGGCGTCTGGGTGTCGCCGATGATCATCCCGGTTTCGCCGTGTCGTCGAAACACCTGGCGAGCCAGGTGATGGAGGCGTCAGGCTGGGGTGATCTCGACACGCTGATCGAGAAACGCTGGATCGATGCCCAGCCCTCGTTCGAGGATTCCCACTTCATCAACGGCTTTGGCCATGATGACGGGCGCTTTCATTTCCGCGCCGACTGGTCGCACAAGATGAACGGGTTCGGGCCCCGGGGCGTGCCTGAAACCATGCCCGACCTTCCCGATTTCTGGAACGTAATCGATGCCGCTGATGACGAGCAGCCGTTCCGGCTGGTGACCGCGCCGGCGAGGAATTTTCTCAATTCCAGCTTCACCGAGACCGCGACCTCACGCCAACGCGAAGACAAACCCACCGCACAGATCGACCGTGACGCCGCTGCCGAACTGGGTGTCACCGATGGCGGCAAGGTCCGCATCGGCAACGCTCAGGGCAGCGTCTTGCTCCATGCCCGTCTGGTCGATGGCCAGCAGCGTAACACGGTGATTGTCGAAAGTGTCTGGCCCAACCATGCCTTCGAGGAAGGCATCGGCATCAACCTGCTGGTTTCGGCAGAGCCGGGAGCACCGATCGGCGGCGGCCTGTTCCACGACACGGCGGTCTGGATCGAGGCCGCCTGACCGGCAAACCGGTTAATTCCTGTTGGCTCACGCCGCCGGGTGGTCCGCGCGTTTTGTGGCAATGATCCAGATGCCGTGCACCAGGCCCGGGATATAACCGAAGATCGTGAGCACAATGTTGAGCCAGAAGTGCAGGCCGATGCCGACGGTGAGGAAGACGCCGAGCGGCGGGATCAGGATCGTCAGGATGACGCGGAGGATGTCCATGGTGGGATGATTCCTTGTAGTGAGAGAGTTGATCTTGTCGTCTATTTCCAGGCGAACACGGGTTGTTCGAGATGGGCCACGCGGGTGCCGCGTCCGGCCAGAGCGACCTCGCGAAACTGGTACATCACGGCGGCGGTGGGCGCATGGATCTTGCTGCCCAGCATCGGCATGCGGATTACGGGCCGGTCGCTCTCGGGTATCTCGACAAACTCCGGCGAACCCGGCTTGAAAAGAGTCGAGAAGCGGACGCGATGGATCGAGGCGACCTCGTCGGGATTGGCGACAAGATCAACCTTTTCTCCGGCCCAGATCACCACCGGTGTGATCAGATAACCTGAACGTGTCGGATAGTCGTCGAGCCTGCCGAGCACGGCATCGGCGGGGAGCTTCAGATTGACCTCTTCCTCGAGCTCGCGAAGGGCGGCTTCTTCCGGAGTTTCGCCGGGATCGAGCCGGCCGCCGGGCAAGGCCCACTGTCCGGCATGTTTGTTCATGCGTGGCGCCCGTTTGGTCAGGATGAAGGCGCCGTGGCCCTTGCCGTCGTCGATCACGGTCATGGTCACGGCTGCATGTTTGAGCCCGTCGCCTTCCTGCGCCAGGCGCTCGAACGTGTTCATGCGTTCGGCCATGCCGGAGCGTAGCGCATCGTCGATGGGGAAATCGTCGTTCATGGCCTTGGACTAGCCTGCAATCTTGCCTGCGGCAACTGTGCGTGGTTCCACGAATTGGTTCCGTGTGCCCGTGACCCGCATTAGGATGGTTGCAACAACCAACCTAGGGACCGGACCATGGAATACCGCACCTTCGGCCAATCGGGCCTTTTTGTTTCGCTCGCAGGCATGGGCTGCAACACGCTGGGCTGGTGGGTCGGCGAGGCGCAGGGCAAGAAGGTCGTGCATGCCGCGCTCGATGCCGGGATCGCGTTGTTCGACACCGCCGACATGTATGATGACGGTACTTCCGAGAGGATCCTGGGCAAGGCGCTGGGCGCCAAACGCAAGGACGTCACGGTCGTCACCAAGTTCGGGATGAAGAAGGGGAAAGACCAGCGCGACATCCCGCGCGGTTCGCGCGAGTACATCATTCGCTCCTGCGAAGGCAGTCTGAAGCGGCTGGGTACCGACTACATCGACCTTTACCTCCATCATGAGCCCGACCCCCGTACGCCGATCGCCGAGACGCTCGATGCGCTCGACCGGTTGATCGATCAGGGCAAGATCCGTTATGCCGGATGTTCCAATTATGCCGGCTGGCAGATCGCCGATGCCTCATGGCTGGCTGGTTCCAACAGCATGCCGAACTTCGTTGCCGCACAGAACGAGTGGAACCTGTTCTCGCGCGGTGTCGAGGCCGAGGTCATGCCCGCCGCCGAACATTTCGGATTGGGCGTCATGCCCTATTTCCCGCTCGCCATGGGCCTGCTCTCGGGCAAATACACCAGAGGCAAGCGCCCGGCCAAAAGCACGCGCCTGGGCAGCGGTGAGGAACGCCATAACGGCATGTTTTGTGATGCCAACTTCGACCGGATGGACGCACTCGACGCCTATGCCGCTGAACGCGGCTACAGCCTTCTAGAACTCGCGATCGGTTGGCTGGCGAGCCACGAGGTTGTCTCGACGGTGATCTGCGGTGCGACGAAACCGGCTCAGGTCAAAGCCAACGCCGCGGCGGTGACGTCCTGGTGCATGACGCCGGACGAAATCGATGAAATCGGCGACATCGTGGGGAAATAGGCTTCCATGCAATCGTCCTACATGATCCTCGACGACTTCTTCGACAATGGTGACAAGGCCCGCGAAAGCGCGCTTTCGATGGATTACCCGCCGGCGCCGGCCGAGGTCTATTACCAGGGCCGCAACTCGCGCCAGTCCATGGCCTGGCCAAATCATGAGCGCATGTTTTCCAACATTCTGGCCCAGCAGCTTGTGCCGTTGGGCATGTCCCATGGCTGTGCCAGAATCACACTGGCCGATGATGAACGTCCGTCCGGTCGGGTGCATTGCGATCCCGGTGCGGCATGGGCCGGGATCATCGGTCTCAGCCGTGACGAAGACTGGCAGGGCGGAACTGATTTTTTCCGCCACCGTCCGACCGGGTCCGACCGCGCACCGATCACCAACGAAGAAGCCCAGCGGGTCTATGGCAAGCCGACGCCACGCGATGCCCTGATCGATGTTCTCGACCCGGCCAAGGGCGAAAACATGGATGAATGGGAGCTCAGCTTCACACTGCCGCTGAAGTTCAACCGCTGCATCCTGTTTCGGCCCTGGTTCTGGCATTCCAGCGGCGATGGCTTCGGTTCCACCCTGGAAGACGGCAGGCTTGTCCTGCTGCTGTTCTTCAAGCCCGGGCCCGATGCACTAAACGCCGAGATCGTGCCGCCTATCTGAGGAAACTGGTGTTTTCCCTTGTTCTCTACCGTCATCGCCCCACTCGATGGGGCGATCCATCCCGTACCGCCTGCTATTGGTACCGCCAGTACGGTTCGCTGGGTCGACGGGATGGATACCCCGCCCAAGCCGGGGGATGACTAATAAAGGCAAAGGGTCTGTGCCCGGACTTGTGATCCCGACTTCTTTGGCACTCTTCAGTCGGCGAGATGGCTCTTTGCACACAGAGGCATCGCGGCCTGCTCTACCTCTATGAGATAGATCGGATTCACGCGAAAAGGTGGGACCACTTATGGTTCCACC
>JABIUG010000451.1 GCA_018700655.1 Rhodospirillaceae bacterium
AAGCCGTAATGGTTGCCTGCCCGGCCGTTTCAGGGCAAAGGCTGGCTCGAACTTCACTGGAAACGCCACCATGACCAGCTTTGACCCCGTACAGGCCCAGGCCACCGCGCAGCAGTTCCTTGCCGACAACCCCGATATTGAAACCGTCGAAGTCGTGATGACCGACCTCAACGGCGTCGTGCGCGGCAAGTGGCTGCCTGCATCCAAGCTGGTCGAGGTCGCCGGCGGCACGACCGGCATGACGATTGATCTGGCGACCTGCGACATCTGGGGCCGGGACGTGCCGGCCGTGATCGAAGGCACGCGCGAGGGCGATGGCGTCTGCCGGCCGGTGATGGCTTCGCTGCAACGCCTTTCCTGGCTGGAACGCCCCACCGCGACCCTGACGGTGCAGATGTTTGACGAAACGGGCGAGGCCTGGCCGCTTGATCCGCGCACCGTGCTGCAGCAGGCGGTCGCCCGGCTTGCGGCACTGGGCCTCCATGCCGTGGTTGCGCCCGAGCTTGAGTTTTATCTCTTCGGTGAAGCCCGCGGCACCGATGGTGAACCGCTGCTGCCGGCGACCCGGCTCAACGGCAAGAACCAGATCGGTGGCCAGCTTTTCAGCGCCGACCTGATGCACGAACAGGCCGCGATCCTGACCGAGATGCAGCAGGCCTGCGCCGCCATGGGCCTGCCGCTCGAAAGCCTGGTGAAGGAACTCTCGCCCGCGCAATACGAGATCAACCTGCACCACAATGGCGATATCCTGCAGGCCGCTGACGATGCCCAGATGCTCAAGCGGGTGATCAAGGGGGTCGCTGCCAGACACGGCCAGATCGCCTCGTTCATGGCCAAGCCGTCACGGGAACTCGCAGGCAACGGGCTCCATGTTCACGCCAGTCTGGTCGACGGCGACGGGAACAACGCTTTTGGCGCCGATGACGACCTGCTGCGCCACGCGGTTGCCGGTCTGGGCGCGATGGCGGCCGATGCCTTCCTGATGTTTGCACCCCACCGCAATTCCTATCGCCGCTTTGCCGGCGGTCATCATGCCCCGATGGCGCCGACCTGGGGTCACGACAACCGCAATGTCGCCCTGCGCATCCCGCGCGGCGGGCCCCAGGCGCGGCGGGCCGAACACCGCATCGCCGGTGCCGACGCCAATGTCTTCCTTGTTCTGGCCTGTGTGCTCACCGGCATGGCCCATGGCATCGAGAACAAGCTCGATCCCGGCCCGGCTTGCGAACCCGGTGAAGAACACGCCTGCGGTCCCGCCATGGCGCGCCACTGGCCCGGTGCGATCGAACGGTTTGAAGCCTCCGAACTGGTACCCGTCCTGCTCGGCACGGAACTGCACAAGGCCTACGCCGCGATCAAACGCACCGAGATGGCCGAGTTCGACGCCGTCGCCGGTCGCATGGAATACGACACCTACCTCGTTGCTTCCTGAGGCTGATCGGACCCCAGACGTTCAGACCAGTTCCCGGACCGCGGCGATGTGGTCTGGCGTGGTGGCGCAGCAACCGCCGACAATGCGGGCGCCGTCATCGAACCATCGGCGAGCGTGACCGGCCAGCCTGTCGGGGCCATGGCTGGTGGTATCAATGCTATGGAAATGGCCACCGTCTTCTACCGATTCATCGGATTCGCCATAGCCGGTGTTGGGATAGGCGCCAACCGGCCCGTCGAATGCTGCGGCGAGCCGGGGCAGGCAGACGTCGATCGCTTCGGCAGACGAACACATCAGCAGGATCGCTGCGACCTCGCGGCCGTCCAGCGCTGCGACCAGGTCCTCGAAACTTTCGCCGTGTTGCATCGTGCCTGTTTCGGTGACGTGGCGTACCCCGAGCACGACCGGCAGACCGATATTGCTGACGGTATCGACCGCGGTGACGCAGTCTTCGATCCAGCCGACATATTCTGGCAGGATGAAATCAACCCCGGCGGCGGCCAGTTCGCGCGCCTGCATGGCAAATTCGCGGGCGAGGTCCTCGCGGTCGACCGGCACTTCCGGGCGTCCGCCATGGGGCGGGGCCATGCCCCCGGCGACAAAAGCGTCGGGCTTGAGCCGGTCGCGGGCTTCGACGGCAATCTCGCCTGCCATGCGGGTGTAGGCCTCGGCCTGGTCTTCCAGCCCGACCAGGCCGAGCTTCACGGAGTTGGTCCAGAAGCTGTTGGTGATCAGGATATCGGCGCCGACCTTGAGGTAGTCTTCATGGCCCTCGCGCACGACGTCGGGCGCGTCACGCATCGCGGTGGCCGACCAGGCACCGAGCACACGGTCCTCGCTGACCCCGTGGGAGACGTAAACCCCGCGCCGTTGCAGTTCCGATCCGGTCGCGCCGTCCATCACCAGAGGCGGGCCGCTATCAAGGCGTTCCAGAAACCTATTACCACTCATCATCGTCTCCCCTTGGCGTCAACAACCAGCATAGGCCGATTGCGACCACGTGACAGGCCCGGGTTCCATCTGGTGGATACCTCTCATCGTTCGCGTCGTGGGATGGACCGTAGGCACAATATGGCTCTAGAGCGGATATTGTTTCCACGGAAACATGTGAATCCGCTCTCCCTCATAGAGTTAGAGCAACTTCACCTGATTTGATTATATCGCGAAGCGATTCAATCAAATCAGGATTTGCTCTAGCGTATTCCTGACAGCGAACGGAATGCGCCGTGAACGAGCAGGCAGCCAGACCGGGTAGATCAAACCGCCGCCGCGGCGACCGTAGCGAGGCGGTGGCGCTGCCGCCCGTGGTTGGGCCAGGCCTCAGCGGTGGCGCGCTCAAGCCGCTCTCGGAGACGGAGGCCGATGCGGTGATTGGCGCTGCCTTTGATCTGCTGGAACGGGTCGGCATGGCCGACACACTGGAAAGCGGCCAGACAGCCCTCGTGGCTCACGGCGCTGTGCTCGGCGACGACGGTCGTCTGCGCCTGCCGCGCGTGGTGGTCGAAAAGCTCATCGCGATGGCGCCATCGGACCCCACCGTCTTCGGTTACTTGCAGGAACGTGATCTTCAGGTCGGGCGCGCCCGTGTCCACCTGGGTGTCGGTGGCGCTGCAGTGCAGGTGCTCGATGGTGCGACCGGCCACTTCCGTGACTCGACTGCGCTTGATCTGTTTGATCTAGCCCGCGTGGTCGAGGCCTGTGACAACATCCACTATTACCTGCGCCCGACGGTGGCGCGCGATATGCCCGATCATCGCACGCTCGACATCAACACCGCCTATGCCTGCCTGGCCGGAACGACCAAACCGATCGGCACGTCCTTCACGGCGCCCGAGACGGTCGACGAGGTCGCTGATCTCGTGGCAATCGCGACCGGTTGTGCCTTTGAGGCGCGCCCGGCCTGTTTCATCGCGGCCGTGCATGTCGTTCCGCCGATGCGGTTCGCATCAGATGGCTGCCTGGTGATGGAGCGTGCAGTGGCGCGCGGCATGCCGGTCCAGATCTGCTCGGCCGGTCAGGCCGGTGCCACCAGTCCCGCGGCGCTGGCCGGCGCGCTGGCACAGGGTCTGGCCGAATGCCTGGCGGGCATCTGTTACGTCAACGCGATCCGGCCCGGCCATCCCGTGATCTCGGCTCTCATGCCCTTTGTTTCGGATTTGCGGACCGGCGCGATGACCGGCGGTTCCGGGGAATGTGCGATTGCCAGTGCCGCTGCCGTGCAACTGCTTGCTCGCCTCAACCTTCCCTCGACGGCCTGTGCCGGCATGACCGACGCCAAGCTGCCTGACAGTCAATCGGGCTCGGAAAAGGCGATGTCGGTCGCGCTCACCGCCCATGCCGGGGCCAACATGGTGAACCTCTCGGCCGGTATGCTGGGCAGCATCATGGCGGCTTCGGCCGAAGCTTTTGTCATCGACAACGACATGCACGGCGCGATCCTGCGTACGGTGCGGGGCATCGAGGTCGATAGCGAGCGGCTTTCGGTCGATATCATCGACGCTGTTGTGCACGGCGAAGGCCATTTCCTGGGTACCGAACAGACCATGAGGCTGATGAAGTGGGACTATCTCTATCCCGATCTCGGCGACCGCCAGAGCATCGCCGACTGGTCGCAGGCGGGTGAACCCAGCCTGTGGGACCGTGCCCACCAACGGGTCGATACGATCCTGTCTTGCCCCCTACCGGACCACATTCCGGCCGAAGCGGACCAGGCGATCCGCGAACGTTTTCCCATCCTCCTGCCCCAACGAGGTTTCTGATGCATCTTTTCAAAAGCGCGGTGATCGACGCACCCCTCAGCAAAATCTGGCCGGTCTTGCGCCGTTTCGACAGTGTTGCCGAGTGGAGTTCCGGCATTGCTTCAGCCGATATGGAAGGCGGTGATCCCTGTGACCGCATCGGCGCGATCCGCAAGCTGGTTCTGCCCGATGGCGGTGTGATCCGCGAGACCCTGCTGACGCTCGATGACCGGCGCAACTGCTTCACCTATGACATCATCGAATCGCCCCTGCCGATCTGGAACTATGTCGCGACACAGAACTTCCATCCCGTCACCATGGGCAACCAGACCTATGCCACCTGGGAGGTTCGCTTCGCCGTCGAGGACAAGGATGCCGACGCCATGGCCGAAGTCGTGGGCGTCGGCATCTTCGAGAGCGGTTTCAAGGATATGCAGGACTACTTCGGTCGCTGACGCCCGGTCGCTGAAGGCCGGTTATTGAAGGGTGGGCTCAGACCTCCCGGATCGTGCGGTAGATCGCCGAGAAGTCCAGATCACCACCATCCCCTGCCGCAAACTCGGCAAAGCGGCGTGCCGCCTCCGCGCCGAAGGGAGTCGCCTGACCGCAGGATTGTGCGGCGTCCTGCGCCAATCCCAGGTCCTTGGCCATCAGGCGGGCGGCAAAACCCGGAGCGTAGCGGTTGCTGGCTGGTGCCTCCGGTGCGGGGCCTGGCACGAGGCAGCGGTTTTCCAGAATCCAGCTTTGCGCCGCGGCATTGCGGCAGAGGTCAAAAAACGCGCCGTGGTCGAGTCCCAACCCGTCGGCCAGGGCAAAGGCCTCGCAGACACCCAGCGCGGTGATGCCGCAGTTCATGTTGTGGCAGGCCTTGGCCGCCTGTCCGCTGCCGGCGGCCCCGAAGTGGAGCACCTTTGCGCCCATGGCTTCGAGCAGGGGCCGGGCGCGAGCCAGATCATCCGGTGCACCACCGGCCATGAAGGCAAGGGTTCCTGCCGCAGCACCTTCGGCACCGCCCGAGACCGGGGCGTCGACAAAACCATGACCGTGGCGGGTTGCCAGTGCGGCGAGTTCCTGCGCGCTGGTGACATCGATGGTCGAACAATCGACCAGAAGAGTGCTCGATTTCAGGACGCCCAGCGTTGTTTCGTTCAGCACGTCGCGGACATGGCGGCCTTCGGGCAGCATCGACACGCTGATGTCTGCCGAGACCATGGCCTCTTCGGCACCCGCCGCGACCTTGCCGCCTGCTTTCTCGAGCCGCTGACAGGCACCGGGATCGAGGTCAAACCCCGTCACCTGGAAACCGGTGCCAACCAGGGTGATCGCCATGGGAAGGCCCATGGTTCCAAGACCGATGAAACTTACCTGCATGTTGAAACTCCCTGTCTGCGGCGCGGCGGGTTTTGCCTTCCCACTTTCGCCATGGGATCGGGGCTGGACGATACCGGGGCCATGGTCCACAAACGCGCTCCGACACACCAGCCGAAAGCGTACCCATGACCGAAAAGTTGCGGGGCATCGTTTCGCCCAATCTGACGCCGTTCAACGACGACCTCTCGGTCGCCGAGGACCTCTATGTGCGCCATGCTCGCTGGCTGCTGGATCAGGGCTGTGCGGCGATCACGCCGTTCGGCACGACCGGCGAGGCGCTTTCGATCGGCATGGATGAACGCAAACATCTGCTGGAAGCGCTGGTCGCGGGCGGTGTTCCCGCCGATCGCATTATGGTCGGCACCGGGCTCACGAACCTGCCCGACACGGCCGAACTCTCGCGCCACGCCATGAAGCTTGGCTGTATCGGCGTGATGGTGCTGCCGCCGTTTTATTTCAAAGGGGTCAGCGACGACGGCATCCATGCCTATTTCAAGGCGCTGATCGCGATGGTGCCGGAAACCCGGATTTATCTTTACCATATCCCGCCGGTCGCGGTGGTCGGCTTCAGCCTTGATCTCATCAGGCGCCTGCAGGCTGATTTCCCCAATGAGGTCGTGGGCCTGAAGGACAGTTCCGGCGACTGGGAAAACACCAAGGGCATCCTCCATGGCGTGCCCGCGCTCCACACCTTTCCAGGTTCAGAGGTGCCGCTGCTCGAGGCCCTGCGCATGGGTGCGTCGGGTTGCATCACGGCCATGGCCAACATCAACGCAGCCGCGATCCACGATATCTTCGTCAACTGGCAGGCCGGGGATGCCGATGCGCGCCAGGCAAAGGTCAAGGCGTTCCGCATTGCGGTGCAGCCCTACAGTCCGATCCCGGCGATGAAATGGCTGCTGGCCGATGCTACCGGCGACGCACGCTGGAAAACCGTGCGCCCGCCGCTCGACGCTCTGCCCGACGACAAGGGCAGGGAACTGAAACAGACACTGCAAAGCGAGTTTGGATTCGAACTCCACTGGTCTTGAGGGACAACGCATGAGCACCCGTCTTGCTGTCGATATCGGCGGCACCTTCACCGATATCGTGCTGGATCGTGATGGCGAGGAATGGACCGGCAAGGTCCTGACCACGCCGTCTGCCCCGGCCGATGGTTTCATGACCGGTGTCATGGAGGTGCTCGATGTTTCGGGTGTGAAACCCGGGGATATCGATCTCATCCTTCACGGCACGACGCTGGCAACCAATGCACTGATCGAACGCAAGGGTGCGGTGACGGCGCTGTTCGTGACGCAGGGCCATCGCGATTCGCTCGAGATCGCCTATGAAAACCGTTTCGACCAGTACGACCTCATGGCCGACCGCACCGCACCGCTGGTCCCGCGCGACCTGCGTATGCCGGTGCCCGAACGGGTCAATGCCCGCGGTGAGGTCCTGATCGCACTCGATGAAGCTGCAGTGACCGCCTGGCTCGACCAACTCGAGGGCCTCAACGTCGGCAGTGTCGGGGTCGGCCTGCTCCATGCCTATGCCAATCCCGCTCACGAGCAGCGCATCGGGGCGATGATCACGGAACGATTCCCGACGATGGCGATCTCGCTGTCGTCGGATGTCTGCCCGGAAATCCGCGAATACGAGCGCCAGACCACGACGGCGGCCAATGCCTACGTCAAACCAACCATTGCGCGTTATCTGGCCGATGTTGAAGCCCGGCTGAGCGAGACCGGGTTTACATGCCCCTGTCTGCTGATGACTTCGGGTGGCAGCCTAGTGACGATCGCGACGGCGCGCGAGTTTCCGGTGCGCCTGATCGAGTCCGGCCCTGCCGGCGGCGCTATTCTTGCCGGTCATCTGGCCAAGCGCCTGGGCGAAAACGAGGTCGTCAGCTTCGACATGGGCGGCACCACCGCCAAGATTTGCCTGATCGACGACGGCGAGCCCCTGCTGGGCCGTGTGTTCGAGGTCGACCGCGCCCATCGGTTCATGAAGGGCAGCGGCATGCCTCTCAAGATTCCGGTCGTTGAAATGGTCGAGATCGGCGCCGGTGGCGGTTCGCTGGCTTCGGTCGATCATCTCGGACGTATCCATGTCGGGCCTGAAAGCGCCGGTGCTGATCCAGGCCCGGCCTGCTACGGCCAGGGCGGCGCCAGACCGGCCGTGACCGATGCCAATCTGATTCTGGGCAGGCTCGATGCCGACGTTTTTGCCGGTGGCACCCTCAAGCTCGACACGCCTGCTGCCGCTGCTGTGCTCGATCACCATGTCGGCCAGGCACTGTCGCTGGATTCCGGCGAAGCCGCGCTTGGCGTGATTGAAATCGTCGATGAAAACATGGCCTCTGCCGCACGGGTCCACGCGGTCGAGCGCGGCAAGGAAATACAGAACCGCACGATGATTGCCTTTGGTGGTGCCGCGCCGCTTCATGCCGCGCGACTGGCCGAAAAGCTCGGGATCGAAAAAGTCGTGATCCCGGCCAATGCCGGGGTCGGTTCGGCGGTCGGTTTCCTGCTCGCCCCGGTCGCCTATGAAGTCGTGCGCAGCCGCTACATCAGAATGTCGGCGTTTGATGCCGGGGGTCTGAATGCGCTGTTCGGGGTGATGAGCGAGGAAGCCCGCGAGGTCGTCGCGCTGGGTGCGCCGGGTGAGCCGGTGATCGAGCGCCGCCACGCCTATGCCCGCTATATCGGCCAGGGCCATGAGGTAAAGATCGACCTGCCCGACCGGCCGCTTGAAGCCGGCGACGCGATCTTTGTCGCCGACGCCTTTGAAGAGGCCTATCGCCAACAGTTCGGACGCACGGTGCCGGGCCTTGAAGTCGAGGTGCTGACCTGGTCGGTCACGGTCTATGCCGACCGTGGTCCCGTCGCCGAACGTGAGACCGCTTCAGTCGAGGCACGCGAAGTCACCAGCGATACCAGGCGCAGCGTTGTCTTCCCCGGTCATGCCGAACGTCGTGATGCCTCGATCCATCAACGAACCGGCCTGGCCGGTGGCGAACAGGTCGCCGGGCCCGCCGCAATCGCCGAAAATCAGACCACGACGATGGTGCCGCCGGGCTGGACCGGCGGGGTCGACGGCGACGGCAATCTTACGCTTCTGCGTGAGGCCTATGCGGTCGAGATCGCCGATGATCTGGCTGCCGGGCTGCGCCATCAGGTGCTGTGGGACCGGCTGATCGCGATTGTCGAGGAACAGGCCCAGGCCATCATCCGCACGGCATTTTCAACCACCGTGCGCGAAGCCGGTGACCTCTCTGCCGGCGTGTTCGACATGCAGGGGCGCATGCTGGCCCAGGCGGTGACGGGCACACCGGGCCACGTCAACGCGATGGCCGCTTCGGTCAACTTCTTCCTTGCGAAGTATCCGCCCGATGCCATGAAGGAAGGTGACGTCTATGTCACCAACGATCCCTGGCTCGGCACCGGCCATCTGTTCGACTTCACGGTGGTGACGCCGACCTTCCGCAACGGCGCGCCGATCGGCCTGTTTGCCTCGACCGTGCATGTCGTCGATATCGGCGGGCCGGGCTTTGGCCCCGATGCCGGCCAGGTCTATGAAGAAGGCCTGTGCATCCCGATCATGCGCCTGTTCGATGGCGGCGAACCCAACGACAGCGTGTTTGATATCGTGCGTGCGAATGTGCGCGAGCCGGTCCAGGTGGTCGGTGATCTCTATTCGCTCACGACATCGAACGATGTCGGCTGCCGTCGCCTGCTTGACCTGATGAACGAGTTCGGCATGAACGGCCTCGACGAGATCGCTGACCACATCATCGACACCTCGCGGCGTGCCATGCTCGACGAGGTCCGCCGCCTGCCAAAGGGAAGCTGGCAACAGGAGATGACGGTCGACGGCTACGACAAGGCGGTCGATCTAAAGGCGACGGTGACGATCGGTGATGACGGCATCGATGTCGATTTCACCGGAACCTCGGGGGTTTCACCCTTCGGCATCAACGTGCCGCTGACCTATACCCAGGCTTATGCCAGCTTCGGGATCCGCTCGATCATCGGTCGTGAGGTGCCCAACAACGACGGTTCGCTTGAGCCTGTCCGGGTCACGGCACCGGAAGGCTGCATCCTCAATGCGCCGCGCCCGGCCGCGGTCACGGTGCGCCACGTGATCGGTCAGATGCTGCCCGATGTCGTACTGGGCTGCCTGGGTCAGGCGGTGCCGGGCAGCGTGCCTGCGGAAGGCAGCTCAAGCCTCTGGAACCCTTCGCTGCTGGGCGGCCATGGTGTCACCGGCGATCAGGATTATGGCGACGCGACCCCGTTCTCGGTCACGATCTTCCATTCCGGCGGCACCGGCGCGCGCCCGGGCAAACACGGCCTTTCGGCCACCGCCTTCCCGTCGGGTGTGAGAAACACGCCGGTCGAGATCACCGAATCGATCTCGCCGATGATCTTCACGCGCAAGGAACTGACGCCGGGCTCTGGTGGCGCCGGCAAGTTCCGCGGCGGGGACGGCCAGGTGATCGAACTCGAACACGGTGAAGGCGCGCCCTTTGCCGTGCTCGCCCTGTTCGACCGCATCGACCATCCCGCGCGAGGTCGCGACGGCGGCGGCGATGCCGGACCAGGTGCGATCCGGCTTTCAGGCGGAAAGATCCTCAAGGGCAAGGGCAAACAGATCGTGCCTGCCGGGGAACGCTTGATCCTGGAACTGCCCGGCGGTGGGGGTTTGGGCGAGAGTTAGGGTTTTGTTTGTCTAGCCTCAGACGCCGGCTCTCGCTCCGCTCACTTGGCTAACGCGCCGTGGGCGCGGGCTCGCAGTCGCTCGCCGTCGGCCCTTCGGACCTCCCGCCATATGCGGCACCTCGGTGTGGTTATGCGCCGCCCTCAATAGATGACACTTGAGGTGGTGGTTGGACAGGGAGGCCCTTTTGGGCCGGCGTCTGAGGCTGGAGAAACAAGAGCGGAGCACGCGCCTGGCGTCTGAGGGAACAAGAAACAAAACAAACCCCTACCCGCCGGCGACGCGGGGCATGAGGAAAACCTCGGCGCCGTCAGGCACCGGTTGCAGCCAGGAATCGCGATAGAGCTTGCCATCAATGGCAACCGAGACACCGCGTTCGAGCACCGGTGTCAGCTCGGGATAGGCTTCCCCAAGGCGATCCAGCAACTGCTTGATGTTGGAGGCCTCGACGGGAAACGATGTGCGTCCCCCTGCCTTCGAACGCAGGGTTGCGCCAAGCTGCACTTCGATCACGGCGGCGTATTCCTATCCGTCGATTGCCTCCACGATGCGGGGCGGTGACATCGGGATCTCGCCCAGGCGACGGTCGATGGCGCGGCTCACCGCGTTGCCCATGGCCGCCAGTGGCGGAATGATCGGGGTTTCACCCACGCCCCGCACACCATAGGGATGGCCGGGGTTGGGAACTTCGACGATCACGGTATCGATCATGGGCAGGTCCGAGGCGACCGGCATGCGGTAGTCCAGGAAGCCTGGATTCTGCAGCCTGCCGTCGGCGTTGTAGATGTATTCCTCGTTCAGTGCCCAGCCGATGCCCTGCGCCGCGCCGCCCTGATACTGGCCCTCGACATAATCGGGATGGATCGCCTTGCCGGCGTCCTGCACGGCCAGGTAACGCAACACCGTGGTCTGGCCGGTTTCGGGATCGACCTCGACATCGGCGACATGCACGCCAAAGCTTGCGCCGGCACCTTCTGCGTTGATCTCGGCATGGCCGGCGATGGGTCCGCCCGTGCTGCCGGCAATGGCAGCGACCTCGGCAAATGACATCGCCTTGTTGTCACCCGCGTTGGGTCCGGACGGACGCACCTGTCCGTCCTCCCAGACCACGGCATCGACGTCGATACCCCAGACCTGGGCGGCCCGGTGTTTCATGATCTCGATGATTTTGCGTGAAGCCTCAATCGTCGCCATGCCTGCTGAATGGGTCACGCGGCTGCCGCCGGTGGTGTCGTTGAATCCCAGTGAACTGGTGTCGGCAATGATCGCCTGGACGCGGTCATAGGCAATGCCCAGCTCCTCGGCCGCCATCATGCACATGCCGGCACGGCTGCCACCGATATCGGGCGTTCCAAGCGAGACCAGAACATTGCCGTCATCGGTGACATTGACCGAAACGCTGGTCAGGCCGCCAAAGTTGGGCCAGAACCCGCCGGCGATACCACGCGCCTGGTTGGGTCCCAGCGGGGCCTTCATGTTTGGATGATCACGCGCTGCCTCCAGGCATTCGACAAAGCCGATCGGGCCGAAGGTCGGGCCGTAAACCGAATTCATCCCTTCCTTGACGGCATTTTTCAGACGCAGATCGATCGGGTCCATGTCCAGCTTCTGGGCGATTTCATCGAGCACGCTTTCGATTGCATAACACGACATCGGTGCGCCGGGTGCGCGATAGGCCGCCGCCTTGGGCCGGTTGAGCACCACGTCGTAACAGTCAAAATCGATGTTCACGCAGTCATAACCTGCCATGGCGCAGGTCGCGCCAAAGCCGGCCGAGGAACCTGCGAAGGCACCGTGCTGATAGCTGAAGCGCCCCTCACAGGCCGTGATTTTGCCATCGCTGGTCACGCCCATCCTGATCTTCATGCTGGTCGAAAAGGTCGGGCCCGAGGCGCGGAAAACCTCGTCGCGGCTCATGGTCATCTTCACCGGGCGATGGGATTTTTTCGCCAGTGCCAGACAGACCGGCTCCAGAAACACGGTCGTCTTGCCGCCAAAGCCGCCACCGATCTCCGATGAGGTCACGCGCAGGTCCGACTGGTTCATGCCTAGGATCGCCGCACACATCGTGCGTATGGAGAAATGGCCCTGGGTGCAGACCCACAGGTCGGCAAGGCCGTCGCGGGAAATGGCCGCAACACAGGCATGGGGTTCGATATAACCCTGATGTGCGGCTTCGGTCACAAAGTCGCGCTCGACGATCAGATCGGCATCTCCGAATCCCTTTGCCACGTCACCCGTGGCAACCTTGGTGTATCCGCAAATGTTGGAAGGACTTTCCGGTGTCTTGTCGAGCCCCTCTGTGAACAGGTCATCGTGCAGCACCGGTGCGTCGTCGCGCATCGCTTCATCGACATCGGTGACATGGGGCAGGACCTCATAGGTCACGTCGATCAGCTTGAGTGCCTTGCGCGCGATCGCCATGGAAGTCGCGGCAACGCCGGCTACGGCATGGCCGTCATAGAGTGCCTTGTCGCGCGCCATCACGTTGCGCGCGGCATCCCACAGGTTCTCCTCGGCTTCGGCCTTGGCGGTTTCATCGCCGTCCAGCGCGGGGAAATCATCGCGCGTCACGACGGCCTTCACACCTTCCAGTGCTTCGGCCTTTGATGTGTCGATGCTCACGATCGTGGCGTGTGCATGCGGGCTCCGCAGGACCAGCCCAAACAGCATGCCAGCCATTGCCATATCGGCGCCATAACGGGCCCGGCCGGTAACCTTGTCGTTGCCGTCCGGGCGCAACGGGCGGCTGCCGACCGTATCAAAAACCGTCTTGGGCGTGAGTTCCATATCGAGCGGCATGATCAGGCTCCTCGCAGGTCGGCGGCGGTCTCCATAACCGCACGAATGATCTTGTCGTAACCGGTACAGCGGCAAAGATTGCCGGCCAGCCAGTAACGCACTTCGGTTTCACTGGGTTCCGGGTTGCGCTCCAGCAGGTCTTTGGCGGCGATCAGAAAGCCCGGTGTGCAGATGCCGCATTGCAGTGAGCCCATTTCCAGGAATTTCTGCTGCAGCGGGTGCAGATCGTCGCCGTCTGCCATGCCTTCGATGGTCTCGACCTTGCGCCCGACCGATTCAGCGGCCAACACCAGACAGGAGCACACCAGGCGTCCATCGAGCATGACCGAACAGGCACCGCAATCGCCCGAGGCGCAGCCTTCCTTGGATCCGGTCAGGCCCAGATGGTCGCGCAGGGCATCCAGCAGGGTCTCTTTGGGGTCACACAGGAATTCAACGGTATCGCCGTTGACCGTGGTGGTGATGTGGGTGCGGCTCATAATGTTTCTCCCGCGCGTGCCTTGGCTATCACGGCAGCGCGGCGCGCCAGGACGCCGGCAACCTTGGTGCGGTACTTGATCGTGCCGCGTTTGTCGTCGATCGGGTTGCAGGCAGCCGATGCCGCTGCCGCCAGTTCTTCCAGCGTGGCCTCATCGAGCGATGTGCCGACCAGTGCATTCGCACAATCGGCCACGAGCAGTGCCGTGGGTGCGACCGCACCCAGCGCCACACGGGCAGCGGTGCAGATGCCGTTGTCGTCCATCGTGAGGCTGACGCCGGCGCCGACCACAGCGATGTCCATCTCGGTGCGCGGAATGAAGCGCAGATAGGCATCGCCGGAACGGGCCGGGCGGGCCGGCAGGAAGACCGAGGCGACCAGCTCGCCCTTGGCCAGTGATGTCGTGCCGGGGCCGGTGGCGACGTCCAGGGCCGCGATGTCACGTGTCCCGTCGGGGCCAACCACGCGTACTGTGGCGCCCGCGGCTATCATGGCGGGCACACTGTCGGCTGCGGGCGAGGCGTTGCACAGGTTGCCGATCATGGTCGCGCGTCCCTGGATCTGGGTCGAGCCGATCAATTCGGTTGCTTCGACGACGCCGGGCCAGGCTGCTTTTATGCCGGCATGTTCGCCCAGAACCGCACCGGGTACGGCGGCGCCAATGCGGAAACCACCGTCTTCGGGTGTGATATCGGCCATGCCGGGGATGTGTTTGATGTCGACCACCAGATCGGGCTCGACCATGCCGGCACGCAACTGGACCAGCAGATCCGTGCCACCAGCCAGAACGCGGGCCGTGCCGTCTGCCGACGACAACAGGCCAACCGCAGCATCTGATGTTGCGGGTGCTTCATAACGCATGTGTCCGTCCCCTTTTGGAACTTATGTGTTGTCTGGATCGTGGCACGAGTCCCGCCCTCAAGGCCAGTGTGGCGGAGAACAATTCCTCGGTGAAGGGCAGTTCGCGGCCGCTAGTCGTAGTACGTCGGGTTCCGGAAAAAGCAGATAAAGGGCAGCAGCACGGCCATCACCAAGGCACACGTCATAAAGGCGTTGTTGAAGCCTATCATCGAGGCCTGTCTGCCGATTTCGCTTTGCAGGGCCGCCAGCCCCACGGTACTGCCGGTATCCCAGACGCTGGTGAGATGCGGATAACGCAGCAGTTCGTTGAACGGGCTGACGAACTCGTTGAGTTCGGAATGGTTGATCTGGCTGTAACGGGTCTGCAGGCCGATCACCGCGGCGATGCCGATCGCGCTGCCGACATCAAAGATCAGATAGAACAGCGCAAAGCCCTGATCTTGACCCCTTCGGTCAAGCCGCGAGAGGGTGAGCGTGTTGAGCGGCGCCCAGATGAAACCAGCGGCCACGCCCTGGATGAAGGTAGTATAGGAGACATCCCAGGGTCTGATTTCCGTGGTCCAGTGGCCCATCTGCCAGGCCGGCCAGGCGATGCCGATGACGCCAAGGAACAGCAGGTATCTGGGATCGATGCGGTCGCGCAGATAGGCCATCAGGGTCAGCCCGCAGATCGAACCCAGACCGCGCGGCAACATCAGGTATCCGGTTTCGAGAGCGGGATATCCGCCGATCTGCTGCAACAGGAGCGGCAGCAGGATCAGCGGCAGGAACATCACCGCACCGATGAAGAAGATGAAGGTCTGGCCCATCGCAAAGTTGCGGTTACGGAACAGGCCGCCGTCGATGAAGGTGTTTTTGCCGGTGATGGTGTGGATGACAAAGACATAAAGCGCGACAGCGGCGACTGCGGTCTCGATGATGATCTCGCCGGAGCTGAACCAATCCAGCCGTTCACCGCGGGCGAGCATCAGTTGCAGGATGCCGACGCCGATGATCAGGCTTAGGAAACCAAGCCACTCCATCGGCTTTTTCTCCGGCGGCGTCCACGGCACCAGAAACCAGGACATGACGAAGCCAATCACGCCTGCCGGAATCGAGAAGAAGAAGATCCACTCCCAGCCCCAGTCCTCGATCAGGACGCCTCCCAGGACCGGCGCGACCACGTTGGCCGTGATGAAACCCAGGGCCCACAGGCTGATCGCCTGACCGTGACGTGCGCGCGGGAAGGCAGAAACTGCGATCGACTGGCCGATCGGGACCATCGGTGCTGCAACCACACCCTGGGCGAAACGCCAGAAGACCATCTCCCACAGACCGCTCGACATGCCGCAACCGATCAGCGTCACGATGAAACCGACAATCGAAAACAGGAACAGCTGCTTGCGCCCGAACCGGGCCGAGAGCCAGCCGACACAGCCGGTCACCATCGAAGCGCCGATCACATAGGCGATGATGACCCAGGCGATCTGGTCGGTCGTGGCCGAAAAACTGCCCTGCATATACGGCAGGGCGACGCTGACCGAGTTCCAGGTGAAGGCAAACATCGCCGTGCACATGGTGGCGCAGAAGACCGTTGCGATCGCTCGCATGGTGACGCGCTCGACTTCGGGCGGATTGGCCTCGGCTGCCGGTGCGGCAATCTCGTCTGGCGTGGTTTCGGTCATGCCGTGTTGTGTGGGGCGCCTGAAGTGTCAGACGTCCCAGCCGCCATCGACCGTAATTTCCTGGCCGGTGATGTTCTGGGAAAGGTCGCTCGACAGGAACAGTACCGCTTCGGCGATATCCTGGGGCACGGTGACCCTTTTGAGCGCCATTTCCGCGACATACTCTTGGTCGACCTCTTCTTCGCTCCAGCCCCGCACGCGGGCTTTTTCGGACACCAGCTTACGCATACGCGGCGTCTCGACGATACCCGGACACACGACATTGACATTGACGTTAAACTCGCCGGCATCGATTGCCGCGGTGCGTGTCAGGCCCCGTACGCCCCATTTCGAGGAGCTGTATCCGGCCCGGTAGCGATAACCGCGCAGACCCGATGTGCCGCCGATGTTCACGACCTTGCCGTAGTTCTGTTCGATCATCACCGGAAGGACATGTTTCAGCGGCAGGAAAGTCCCCATGACATTGGTCACCAGGACGTCGCGGAAACAGTCGGCCGGAATTTTCCAGACCGGCGTCTCGATCGGTCCGGTGCCGCCGGCGACATTGACCAGAATGTCGATCCGCCCGCCAAAGGCTGACCTGGCAGCGGCGACCATGGTTTCGACCGCGCTTTCGTCGGTGACGTCGCAGGCGATTACCTCGGCCTGCCTGCCGAGCTCGCGGACCCCGGTGGCAACCGGCTCCAGTGCGGCGACATCACGTGCGGTCAACAAAACATCGGCACCGGCCCGGGCCAGGGTCGTGGTGATTGCCGCACCCATGCCTTTGGCTGCGCCGGTCACGATCGCCTTGCGGCCTTCCAGAATTGTCATGGATTTGTCTCCTGTGTTTTTGTTGGATCGGGTTCACCCCAGCCGCCGCCGCCACAGCTCTCGAGGATGACCCGGTCTCCTGTTTTAAGAAGTTCATGGGCGCGGCCCGTCAGTTCACGGGTCTCGCCATCGGCACGTTCCAGCGTGACGTGGAAACCGGCACCCGGTTCGCCGCCGGCCAGACCATAGGGCAGAACGACGCGCCGCTCGAACATGGTCGTGAGTGAAAGTTCATCGGCCAGGCAACGATAGATCCTGACCAGGCCTTCGCCGCCGCGATGGCGTCCGGCGCCGCCCGATCCCCTTCGCAGGGACTGGCGTTCGACGGCGAGGGGATAGTCCTGCTCCACGACTTCGGCGGGTGTGTTCATCACGTTCGACATGTGGACGCGCACGACCGGCATCCCGTCGCGTTCGGCACGGGCGCCCTCGCCTCCGCCGTGGGTCTCGTAGAAGGTCGTCCAGCGTCCGGCACTGTCGCGCCCGGCAAACAGCAGCAGGCCCGAGGTCGTCGGTCCGCCGGCGGACAGGCGCTCGGGCAGTTCATGTTCGAACGCCCGGAAGATCGCATCGGCGACACGCTGGGCGGTCTCGTGGTTGCCGCCGACAACGGGAAGGTGGGGCGGTGGATCGAGCAGACTGCCTGGCCGGGTGATGATTTCGAGTGGGCGGTAACAGCCACCATTGGGCTGGATCGCCGGGCCGGCGAGCGCCTTCATGGCATAAAAAACGCCGGCTGCCGCGATGAATCGTGTCGTGTTGAGGGGGCCGGCCAGGGCGTCCGCGCTCTCGCTGAAGTCGAACCTGCCCTTGCCGCCCGCCAGGGTCACGGCCACGCGCACGGCTGCAGGCGGGCCACCACGCCCGTCGTCGTCGATAAAATCCTCGCCCGTGAATGTGCCCTGGGGCAAGGAAGCCAGGGCTTCTTCCATCTGCCTGGCCGAACGGTCATGCAGTGCCGCCATGCCGGTTTGCAGCGCGTCGACCCCGTGGCGTGCGATCATCGCGTCGATCCGGGCGGCGGCCGCCCGGCAGGCGGCGGCCTGGGCCAGGATATCGCCTTCGCGTTCCTGCGGCCCGCGCAGGTTGGCGAGCAACATGTCGAGCTTCTCGCGGTCCGGTCCTTCTTCGTGGAACAGCCGGAATGGCGGCATGCGCACACCTTCCTGCCAGGCATCGGTGGCATGGGGTACATATGACCCGGGCACCGCACCGCCGATATCGGCCCAGTGCGCCAGGCTCACGGCAAAGGCAACGACACGGTCTCCGTGAAACACCGGACGGATTGCCTTGACGTCGGGCAGGTGGTTGCCGCCGACCTCCGGCAGGTTCAGAAACCAGACATCGCCGCGTGCGAGCCGTTCGGCAGGCACCCGTTTCAGGAACTCCTTCACGGTGAAACTCATGACGCCCATGTGCATCGGGATATCGCGGCCCTGGGAGACCAGCTCACCGGATGCATCGGTAATCGCAGAAGAAAGATCGCCGGCTTCATGCAACAGCGGTGAACGTGCCGCGCGCATGACGGTCAGCGACATTTCCTCAGCTGCCTGGTTGAGCGCGTGGCGGATGACTTCGACGGTGAAGGGATCGATCGAATTCATGATCCAACCTCTATGCGCAGGTCGCCCGCAGTTGTGGCTTCCAGCGTTGCCCCGGGCGGAAGAACGACGGTCGACCATATGTCTTCGATCACAGCCGGGCCAGCCAGCCTTGTGCCGGGCGCAAGGGTTTCGCGCCGATAACGCGGCGTGGCGACCAGGCCCGCATCCGGAAACAGGCATGGCGTGATCGCAGTCGGTTCCGTGCTGCCGCTGGTGACGGCGATCGCCGGCAGGCTGCCGCTTGCGGGGCCCTGGGCAGCGACCGTCACGCGCAGGGCTTCGATCTCCCAGACCTCATCGGTGGCAAAACCGTATAGCTTCTCGTGGCGCTCGAGGAAAGCGGTGCCCAGTACTTGGCGATCGGCCAACGCATCCAGCGGTGTTTCGACGGCGTAACTCTGGCCGGCGTAGCGCACCAGGGCGACGACATCGCCCGAAAGCGCCGCTTCTGTGTGACCGGCTGCCAGCAAGGGGGCCGCCAGACCGGCGCGCAGCTCTTCGACCGTCTGGCAAAGGGTCTCGGCGCACCAGGCATCGGCGGCCATGCGGATGCTGCGTTGCTGCTGGTAGCTGGGTCGTGCGACCAGGCACCCCAGGGCAGAGAACACGCTTGAAAGGCGTGGCACAACGACCTCGCTTATCCCCATCTCGCGTGCCAGCAGCACGGCATGGATCGGCCCGGCGCCGCCATAAGCCATCAGGCAGGCGTCGCGTGCGTCGACGCCGCGTTCGACCGTGACGGTCGCCACAGCACGCGCCATGGCGGCATTGGCAATGCGATGGATGCCAAGTGCGGCATCCTCCAGGGAAACCTCCAGCGCAGCAGCAATGCGGCCCACGGCGACTTCGGCCGCAGCACGGTCCAGCGTGACGCCACCGGCGCCCAGCTCCGCGCCGTCGGCCAGATAACCCAGCACGATATTGGCATCCGTGACCGTTGCGCGTTCACCGCCCCGGCCATAGGCCGCGGGACCGGGATTGGCCCCGGCGCTGGCCGGCCCGACGGAAAGCCCGCCGGCTTCGACCGTCGCGATCGAGCCGCCGCCGGCACCGACCGAACGGACGTCGACCATGGGCTGGCGCACCGGCACATCGCCGACCGCACGTTGCGCCGTGATCCCGACATGACCATCGGCAACCAGGCTGACATCGGTCGTCGTGCCGCCCATATCGAAAGCGAGCGCCAGATCGATCCCGAGATCACGCGCGACACCGGCAACCGCGGCGACACCCGCCGCCGGGCCTGACATCGCCAACCCGAGCGGGCGCGCCGCCATCGCCGGGGCCGATGCCATGCCGCCATTCGACTGAACGAGATGCAGGCTGACGTGATCGGGCAGGCCGCTGACCAGACGGTCGAGATAGGCGTCGGTCGAGGGCATCAGGGCAGCCGAGAGCACGGTGGTGGCGGTGCGTTCGTATTCGCGCGCCTCGGGGCTGATCTCGTGGGAGAGCGCGACAAACCGGTGATCGCGTGCCAGCGCTTCGCCGATAAGGGTTTCATGGTCGCCATTGGCATAGGCATGGAGCAGGGCGACTGCGACCGCTTCAGGCGCCGTCGCTGCGACGGCCTCGAGCGTTCCGGCAAGATTCGTATCGTCTGGTGCCGTGATCACCTCGCCGCCCGGTCCCAGTCGTTCAGCCAGTTCGAGGCGACGGTCCCGCGGCACCATCGGCTGCGCCTTGGGCGGTGCAGACAGGCTGTAGAGCTCGCGCCGGTTCTGGCGGCCGATCTCCAGGATGTCGGCAAATCCTTCCGTTGCGACTAGGGTAACCCGCGCCAGCCTGCCTTCGACAATCGCATTGGTGATGCGCGTCGTGCCGTGGGTCAGATCGCTGACCATGTCCCAGTCGAGCCCGACCGCCTGCAGGCATTGGCGCAGTGCCGCCAGGGCATCATCGGTATCGGTCGTCGCCTTGGCGCTGGCGATCCGGCCATCACCGGAACGCGCAACGATGTCGGTGAACGTACCCCCGACATCGATCCCGACACGCCAGCCTCCGCGCTCCATACCCACTCCCATCCAAAACTGGCCGCATCCTAGAGCGTGTCCTGTTGTCGCGGAACCACTGCGTGGCTTCGCGAAGACAGGTAAATCACCTTGTTTCGCCAAGCCAGAACAACCACGCCCGATCTGTTGTGCGTCATCTCCTGGTTGACCGTGTGCCGGGCTGCTCCCTATGCTCGAACGGGATCGAACACGGAGGCTCCATGCCTCGTTGCCTCGCAGCTTTGTTGTTCGCACTGGTCTTGATCGCTACTTCTGGCCCGGCCCGGCCCGGCCCGAAGAGGCTATGGCTGCCGTGGTTGAACTGACCATCGTGGTCGAAGACGATCAGATCCTGTTCTCCCAAGGCAATCACGGCAGCGGCGCGCCCGTTGTGATCGAAGATGGCTCAATCTGGCTTGGGCCTGATACCGCGCGCGCAGTGCGGTGGTCACAAGATCTCGGCAATACTGAAATTGATGACGAACTCGACGGCTATGAGAATGTCGACGGCGCTCTCCTGATCGCCCTGCAGCGTTCGGGGCCGACCCATGACAGCCTGTCGTGGCGGGCTATTCTGGGCTCAACCCTGGTGGCGGCCCCAACGGTGGCGATGCCTGAGCGCATGGTTGTCGACATGACCCAAAGCAGCCCGGACTTCGCAGCGCCGATTCTATGGCCTGCGGGTCTTTCCTGGCGGATCGAGGACGATCGTCTGGTTGTTGAACATGACGGCGTGGACCTTGTGTTGGCGCCGGGCGACTCCGATACGCTTGAGCCGGTTTCCGCTGCACTGGCACTGAGCCTGATCGTTTCTGCTCCGACGGCCAGGGCAGAGGAGATCGTCAGCTTTCCCGATGTGATCGAGAAGGAGGCTGGCGACGTCGCGATCACGACAACCATGATGATCCTCTGGCATGGCCTCCTGCCGGTGGAGGTCGTCGAATGAAGCGCTGCTGGTGGTCCACGCTCCTGGCGCAGTTGCTGCTGTGTGCGGCGACTGCGCAGGCCGATTATCTGGATTCCAAGATCTGTGATGAAGAGGGTGCCGAGTGTGCCGTCTACACAGACAATTTTCTGGTCAACTACCATCCGGCCGATACGACCGACGCCTATGCCGTCCACATTCTGGGCTCGATGGAAACTGCCTATCAGAAGATATTCGTGGAATGGCAATACGCCTGCCCGGTTTCATGGAATACGCCCGCTTGGATGTCTACATTCGGGATCTCGGCGAGGTCGGCACACTGGGCCTCTACAACAGCGTTTATGGCAAATACGGCTCAATAAGCATCAATCTGGAAAGGCGACTTCTAAAGAAGTACGGCACGCAGCCTGCTGCCTGGCACCAGGCACGGTCGACAGCTGGTCACGAGCTGTTTCATGTCGCACAGGGGGCCGAGATAGGTTTCGGTCGGTTTACTGCTGCCGTCACCGGATGGGGGCCGGAACTCAGTTGGCTCATGGAGGCAACTGCCAGTTGGTCCGAGCAGCATATCTATGTGCCCGATCAAATTGATCAGCCCCAGTACGGTTTTTTCTCCAGGCATGAGACACCGGATCATTGGCGCCTCCCCTTGTCGGGCGTGACATTGCCTGAACCTGCAGAAGAGACCGACAAACAGCGGGCTTAACGTGTCGCACTCGGGAAACTGCGCGCCTATGACGCCAGCAGCTTCTTCCAGTATCTGACCGAAAACGATCCTCTGGGGCTTGATCTCGTCAGAAAGATCTTCGCGCGGATTGGTGACCAAACCGTGCCCGACGTCTGGGGTTCGATTGCCAGCGTCGCAGGAGATAACGACCGCTGGGATGAGAACATTCGACAGTATGTCGGGGATTTCGCCGTGGCCGTTCTGGCCCGGGCGCCCGCCAACCATGCCGATTACAACTTTGACCAGTTGCGCCCGGTAAACCAGATCGGTGCGTCGCAATCGGTTGCTTTTGTTGCACCCACGCTGGGCGCACTTGAAGGCGACCGTATTGTTGCGTTCGAGTGTTCGGTTCTCGATCTGGCCGTTGACTATCTCGAACTCGTTCCTTTTACCGCAGGTTCTGACGATCAGAAGATTCGCACCGCCGATGGCAGCATGGTCGCAATTCCGGCCATCATGCCTACGGTCGACATCGAGCTTGGCGTTGCGGCCGCGGGCGACGACTGGGCGTTTTATCTGGTTGAGATTCCGCTCGACCTGACCGGCAGCATGGAACCAGGCTGGAGCATTCGCACGATGGAACGCGGCGACGACGGCGCTTCGTCTTCGTTGTTGGTTGAGAATTTCGGCGAGTTCAGGCGCGTCTTCGTCGTCGCTGCCAATGTTCGGCGCAACGACGCAGGAAACCTGGATCAAAGCCAGCCCTGGCGGTTGTTTGCCAGCGTGGTGGAACCCTTGGTCGTTTCGGCCGTCAAGATCAGCGATGGGCGTAACCGCGAGATTGTGTGGGCAGTCGAGCGCGAGGGTCAGGAAGACGGTGGGTGGAACACCAGACAGATCGTGACGACCGGCTTGAGCCACACGCCCAACGGCACTGCCCGTATCGAAGTCAGGCTGAATCGTGCGGCACTGGGCCAGCTTCAGCTCACGCTTGGCACCCTGGTCGTCCCGCTGAAACCGATCGGGACCGGGGCTGATGAGGGCTCGCTTTTTGCTGCTGATATTGCGCTCGATGCGCTTGCTTCGGAGCTGCTCACCAACGACGAGTCTTCGGTCGAACTGCCCATTGTTGTCGCGGGATGTGACGCCTATGGCACCAGCTTCGACATGAATCCGTGGACCGTGCCGGGACTTCTTGCCTATGGCGACGACGCGGAGCTTTTGCGTTGGGAAGGTGACGGCCTCGACGGGCCCGGGGGCTTGGACAATCTTGGTGGCCTCACCGTGCCGTTCAGCAAGCTCGGCATCCCGCCTCATGCCATGTCGGTGCGCCTCGTCCAGCAGCAGAACGGCGCCGGCACGGTGGTCTATGAAGCAGGCTGGAAACAGATCGAAGACCTTTCGTTGCGCCGCCTCGACATCGCGCTGATGGGGAATTACGACCCGACGCTGCCGGCAATGATCGAGGTCGTGTTCAGTCAGAGCATGAACGAACGCGATCTTGAAGTTGCGCTTGAGGGCGTGAAGGCGGAGCTCGCACGCAACACAGACCGGGAGGTCGAAGTCACCAACGCGCGTATTGCCGGGGGCGGCGAGCTCACGGCCAGCATCGAAGGGACCGGCTATTACTATACGGGAACCTTGCCTGCCGCTCCGGGCCTGCTCTAGTTCATGGCGAGCCAGGGCGAACTGGTTCTGGCTATCTCAGGCAAGAGCGAGGCCGGGCTGGGTGTTGATCACGGCCCCGCCAGCCAGGCCTATTTCGACTGGGTCGAGAAAACATGGTGGGGCTATGATCCGGCCAATCATCTGGTCGACCGCAATCACAAACTGACAGCAAGTGGCACCTCTTTTGTCCTGCTTCTCGATGCCTCGCGCTCGATGGCCGACGGCAACAGGCTGGCTGATGCCAAAGCAGCATTGCTGGCCGCACTGCAGGCGATGGGGCCTGCCGACCAGGCCGCACTGATCGTGTTTTACGATTGTGACCGGGTCGTCCTGGAGAAGGCGTTCACCACCGACCTTGCCGGGTTATGGAATGTGGTCGAGCCGATCGGGAGCGGTGGCGGAACGCCGCTGGGAGACGCCGTCGCCTTTGCTCAAAGCTATCTGGCGACGAACGCTGTATACCCCCAACAGAAGTTCCTGGTGTTTTCCGATGGCGCCTCGAACTGTGGCGCCAGTACGGTCGCGCCCGCCATCACGACGCCAGCGGTGACGCCGCCGGCGCCTGCAATGGCCGAGCCCGCGACTGATCCGGAACCGGCCGAACCCAGCATCTCGTGGTGGTCCTACCGGCTTGAAATCACCCAGCGTCCGTTCCGTCCGGTGGTTGACGTCGTCCAGATCCACTACGAGGAAGCGACCGGTGACCGGCCATGGTCGGCGTATACGCAGACGCGCTATCCCGTCTCCTCGGCGAGCAGTGGCGGAAGGGTGTTGTGGTCGATCGGCTGGGCTTCGCCCGAGGATCTGGGATCGACCCGCGCCGAAGGTACCGACGTTGCCGCCCTGCGCAGCCGTGCCGACGCACTGCGCAACAGCGCGGTCGAACGGAGCGGCCTCAGTCAGGCCGTCACTGCGGCCTTTGGTGACGGCGCACAGGCGTTGGCCCCATGAGGCGGCGGTTTCTCCCTCTTGTCGCGACTACCTTGGCCCTGTTGCTGACGGCACCAGCGCAGGCCGACGACAACGAACCCAACGACAAACGCAACCAGGCGACGGCGGTGGTGGCGGGCCGCCCGATTGCCGGTGCGCTCGACGAACGCGATGATGCCGACTGGTACCGGGTCGAGGTCAGCGGCCAGGGCGATCTTTTCGCCGAGGTCATGACCCCATCGGGTGATTTCGCCAATGTCGTGGTCAAACTCTACGACGACGAAGGCGCGCCGCTCGGTGACTATGGCGCCTGGGTGACCGGGCCAGGGAGTGTCTTCATCGAAGTCAGCGCGTTTCAGGACCAGTGGATTCCTCCGCCCGGCGACTATGTCGTCACCTTCAACCACTACAGCTATGACGTCGAACCGCTCGAGATCGAGGAGTTCGAAGTCTTCGTCGACGATTGGGAAGGTGACGGAACCGGCGGGTTCGACGATGGCCTCGATGAGGAGGTCGGCGATGCCTGGCAAAATGACCCGGTTACGCAGGCGATCGCACCTGGGGATGTCGTCGAGGGTAGCTATGATGGCAGGGGCCAGGATCCGGTTTTTGAGATTGCGACAGATGGCTCCGGACTTCTTCTGGTCAGCCTCAGTGTTGAGGGCCGCTCCATGCGGGGTTGGGATGGTGCGCTTGGCGCCGAGATCACCAAGCATCTGGATGGCTGGGCGGTCGATGTTCAGCCTGCCCGCGATCGCGAAGGACGCTGGTGGCAAGGGGGCTATCTCGACTCGGGCCGCGGGCTGGTGACGATCGTGCCGGGCATCGATTTTTCATAGGATGGCGGCACCGTCGCCTACCGTCTCGAGGTGCGCTTTCTGCCCGGTGCCGTAGCACTCTCCGATGCACCTCTGAACTGCGGAGAGGCGCCCGTCCCGTTAACGCTCGATGACTATGCCATCGCGACCTTTGAGGCCGGTACGGCGACTCGTTGCCTGGCCGTCGATCTTCCCGTCGCCGGCCGTTTGGTGAGCGAGGCGGTCGATACCGCCGATCCGGAATACGGCGAGACGTTGTGGGTCACGGTTGCGGCCGATCACCAAGGGCTGCGTGCTCTTTATGGAAACGAGGTGACCACTGAGCTCGCCCCGGGCGCCTACATTCTGGCCTTCAACCGCAATTATGAAGATACCCATCAGCAGTTTCAGGTTCGTACCCGTCTGATCGAGGCGGGTCTTGTGATGCAGGACGAAACCCGCCTGGAACTTGGTGCCGCGAACCGGGTTGGTGTCGTGCGCCAGGGTCTTGATCCGCATTGGAACGAGACCGTCACCACCGTGATTGTGGAGAATGGCGGGACTCTCTCGGCAGTG